>JAYVWK010000083.1:0-7570 GCA_043786185.1 Burkholderiales bacterium | reverse complement strand
CGCATGCTTGAACGACTGGGCAAATCGGCGGTGGTGGTGAATAACGGCAGGAGCGCGCTTAAGGCCGTGATTGCCGGCGAATTCGATTGCGTCTTGATGGATGTGCAGATGCCGGAACTTGACGGCCTGGAAGCGACGCGACGCATCGTGGCCGAAGTCCCGCCTGCCAGGCTGCCATACATCATCGCCATGACCGCCAATGCGATGGCAGGCGACCGTGAAGTTTGTCTGGGCGCCGGCATGCACGACTATATTTCCAAGCCGGTGCAGGTGCAGGGCTTGGCCGAGGTGCTCGGGCGCGCGCAGCAGTTTCTGGCGCGGCGCGCGGAAATCGCGCAGCGGCCGGCGGCGCTGGCGCCCGACGTCGCGGCGCAGACGGCGCTTGCCAGTGCGCCGCTGCATGCCAAGACGGATCAGGTCGCGCCCTTAGACATGCTGCAGATTGACGAATTGCTGGGCCTTGACGATTCGGGCGAGGTGTTGGCCGATTTCATCCGGATGTACACCACCCAGGCGCCGCAGCGCATCGTCGAGATTGCGCGTGCCCTCGAAGCGCATGATTTCATGCGGGTGATGCAAGTGGCGCATAGTCTCAAAGGGGCGAGCGGCAATCTGGGCGCCATCGGCGTGGCCGACGTGGCGCGCCGTATCGAGATCGCGGGGCAGGCGGGCGAGGCTGGTAGCCTGGCGCCCTTGGTTGGCGAGATCGAGGCGCGTTATCGGGATGCCGAGACCGCGCTCAGGGCGTTGCAGCAAGTGGCCAACTGAACATGTCCACGGCGCCTGACCGATCCAGTGTGGACAAGCAGCGCGCCCGGCCTACTTGAAGTCGCCGGCCTTCGCCAGGTTCAGCCGGGCCGGATCGATATGCTTGACGAAGGCCGCGTTGACTTGGTCGCGCGTGAGCGTGGCGACCTGCGTTTCGAAACGTGCATCCCATTCGAAACTGCGTCCGAAAAACAGATCGGTGGCCAACTTGCCGGCCAGTGCGCCGTCGGTGGCGCGGGCCAGTTTTCGGCTTTGCAGATAACCCTGGCGGGCGCGTGCCACTTCTTCCTCGCTAAAACCGCTTTCGCGGGCACGTTGTATCTCGTCGCGCACGGCGCTTTCCACGCGCGCGCGGTTTTGCGGCGCATGGATCGCTGAGACGCTCCATTGGCCGAAGCGGTCAAGGGCTGCGACCGACAGTCCCGAGCCGACGCTGTAGCTCAAGCCGTCTTTCTCGCGAATTCGCACGCCCAGGCGCGCATCGATCGAGCCGCCGAACAGATAGTTGGCCAGCACCAGCGCGGCGTAGTCGGGATCGTCATCGCGTACATCGAGCACGATCGCGCCGCGCAGCGTGGCATTGGCCTTGTCCGGTGTGACGATGTTCTCGTCGATCGGAGCGGCGTTGCGCGCGCGCGCCGGAATCCGGGCATACGGCGCAGGGCTTTTCCAGCTGCCGAACAGTTCCTGCAGCAGCGGTCGCAGGCGCTCGGCATCGAAGTCGCCGACCACGGTGAATTGCGCTTGCGACATACCGAAAAAATCGCGATGGCATTCGCGTGCCGCCGCCAGATCGGTGCGCCGCACGGCGTCGAGTTGCTCGTCGACGGAGGCCGCATAACTCCAGTGGCCAGGACGGTGCGGATTGAGGTGGCGGGCCAAGGCCAGGCTGGCGCGCGCACCCGGATCGGCACGGTTGCCTTCGATGCCGGCCAGCGAGGCACGCTTGAGTTGTTCAAATTCGTCGGCATCGAAGCGCGGTTGGCGCAGGATCTCCGCGATCAGGCGCAGGCTCTCGGCTAAGTTGGCCGCAGGCACTTCGACACTGGCGCCGCTGCCCCCGACCGATAGATTGGCGCGCAGACGAGTGATTTCGTTGCGAATCTGCTCACGCGACTTGGTCACGCTGCCGCGCATCAACATGGCGCCAGCGAACCCGCAGGCCTGGGCGCGGCCGAACTTGCTTTCTTCGGTGCCGTACTGGTAGGCCAGATTGGCGCTGACCATGCCGCCGCGCGACTTTTTCGGCAGCAACGCTACCTTGAGACCGTTGTCGAGGGCAAAGCGAAGGGTGCGCGCATCGATATTGGCGGGGGTGGCGTCGAATACTTCGCCGCCGCCGATGCCGGGCGGGCCCGTGTAGTCCTTGAGCGCCACGGCGAGGTTGGGTGGTGCCGGTATCTCCGCACGCTGCGGCGCCTGCGCCTCCGGGATGAATATGCCAAGGGTCCGGTTCGAGGCGATCAGGTGGGTGCGTGCGGCCCGATTGACCGCCTCCGGCGTGACGTTGTGCAAATAGTCGCGATAGCGGAAAAACATGCGCCAGTCGCCGAGCGCCACCCATTCGGTCAGGTGCGTTGCGAACTGGTGGGTCTTGGTCAGCACCACATCCATCTGGGTCAACATCTGTTGCCGGGCGCGCGCTACCTCGTCGGCGCTCACCGGGTTGGCCGCCAGATTCTCTATGGTGTCTAAGAAGGTTTCACGCAATTGCGCGAAGGCCGCCTTGGTGGGCGCGGGCGCGCACGTTTCGCGCCCGCAGCGCACGCGCGCCTGGGTGGGTGCGTCGCTGGTGTTCGGCGCCGCCGCGCCGAACACCAGCGCGCCGCGCTCGGCCAACATGCGGTCGCTGCCATTGACCCCGGTGGCAAGCCGGGTTACGACCAGCGCCTTGTGCAGCCGACCAGTGGGCGTGTCGCCAAGGATCACCGCCAGGATGTCAAAGGCCGCGTAATCTGGATGGGTGCCGGGCGGCGCATGATAGTGGGCTGTGATGAGCGGATTTTCGCCGCTGCGACGCAATACCACTTCGCGCTCGCCGTCCTGTGCCGCGTCGGTGGTGTAGGTGAGCGGCAGGCTGCGCGCGGGCTTGGGGATAGTGCCGAAGGTGCGGGCGGCAATTGCCAGCGCCGTCGCCGGGTCGAAATCGCCGGCGATCACCAGAACCGCGTTGTCGGGCTGATAGTAGGTGCGATAAAAGGCCTGCAGGCGCTCGATCGGCACATTCTCGATATCCGAGCGATTGCCGATGACCGCGCGGCCATAGTTGTGCCACTGGTAGGCCGCGCGCGCGACTTTTTGCGACAGCACGCGGGATGCGTTGTTCTCGCCGGATTCGAATTCGTTGCGCACCACCGTCATTTCGGAATCCAGGTCCTGCCTTGAAATGAAGGAGTTGACCATGCGGTCGGCCTCAAGCCCCAGCGCCCATTGCAGATTGGCCGCGGTCGAATCGAAGGTCAGGAAATAATTGGTACGGTCGAAATAGGTGGTGCCGTTCCAGCGCGCGCCGCGGCTGGTGAAATCCCGCTTGATCTCGCGGTGCGTCGGCGTGCCCTTGAACAGCAGATGTTCCAGCAGGTGGGCCATGCCGGCCTCGCCATAGCCTTCATGGCGCGAACCCACCAGATAGGTGAGGTTGGTGGTGACTAGCGCCTGCGAGCGGTCTTCAAGCAAGAGGATTTTCATGCCATTGGCCAGGCGGTACTCGGCCACGCCACCCATTGACGCTCCGCCTTCGACGCCAGGCGGCAATGCCGGTTGAGAAAATGCGGTGGCCGCTCCAAGCAGCAGTGTGAAAGTGGAAAAGAGGTACAGTCGGACTGGTTTCATGGGACGTCAAAAAAGGTGCGATGCTAGAATTCACCAACAGGTTAACACTTGAAATCGGGCGCAACGCTTGGACCGGGATCGCAGAGATCACGGGTCGTCTGCCTGCGCATTCCGGCGTCGGCGATAGCTTGGTGGGCGGCTAATCGTCAGAGCCGCCTGCTTACGGGTACAACAACCCAGGTGTGTTGGAAAGCGAATCATGAGCAAGGCTTTCACCCGCGAACGCGATGATGCCGAAGATGAAGAAGAAGACCACGCCGGCGCGCCGAAGTTGCCGCCCGGGACAAAGAATTACATCACGCCAGCCGGTTACGCAGCCTTGAAGGCGGAGTTTGACGAACTGTTCCGCGTCGAGCGGCCCAAGCTGGTCGAGACCATCGCGTGGGCGGCGTCCAATGGTGACCGCTCCGAAAATGGCGACTATATCTACGGCAAGCGGCGCCTGCGCCAGGTGGACAGCCGCATCCGCTTTCTCGGCAAGCGCATGGAAGCTGCCGAAGTCGTCAACCCCGCAAGCCAGAGCGAAAACGAGCAGATTTTTTTTGGCGCGACGGTCACCTACAGCAAACGCGACGGCGCTAAGTTGACCGTGCAGATCGTCGGCGTCGACGAGGCCGTGCCGTCAGCAGGCAGTATCAGCTGGGTTTCGCCGGTGGCGCGGGCCTTGCTCAAGGCGCGGGTTGGTGACACGGTTGCCGTGCTGACCCCGGCCGGACGTGAGGAACTGGAAGTGCTGGAAGTGAAATACGGATAGAGACCGCCCACACAGGGCGTGCCGTGCCGTGCAAGCCGGCCCGGCGCCTACCACCAAACAAGGAGAGACATGCAACGCAAGACCCCGGAACAACTGCGCAGCCATCGCTGGCTGGGCGCGCAGGACATGCGTTCGTTCGGTCACCGTTCGCGCACCAAGCAAATGGGCTACCTGCGCGAGGATTTCGCCGGCAAGCCGGTCATTGGCATCCTCAACACATGGAATGATCTCAACACCTGCCATTCGCATTTCAAGCAGCGCGTGGACGAGGTCAAGCGCGGGGTTTGGCAGGCCGGGGGTTTTCCGGTCGAGATTCCGTGCATGGCGGTGGGCGAACAGATGACCAAGCCGACCTCGATGCTGTACCGCAATTTCCTGGCGATGGAGGTCGAGGAACAAATTCGCTGCAACCCGGTCGACGGCGTGGTGCTGATGGGTGGCTGCGACAAGACCGTGCCGGGATTGCTGATGGGCGCCGCCTCGGCCAACCTGCCGGCCATCTTCATGCCGGCCGGGCCCATGCTGCGTGGGCACTGGCGCGAGCACACCCTGGGTTCGGGCAGCGATGTGTGGAAATTCTGGGCCGAGAAGCGCGCCGGCAATCTTTCCGAGGAGTCATGGCGTGAGATCGAGGACGGCATTGCGCGTTCGGCCGGCACCTGCATGACCATGGGCACCGCCTCGACCATGGCGGCCGCGGCCGAGGCGCTGGGCATGCTGCTGCCGGGCGCCTCGTCGATTCCGGCGGTCGATTCGCGCCACGCGCAAATGGCTTCGCTGTGCGGTCGGCGGGTGGTTGAAATGGTGTGGGCCGATTTGAAGCCTGCCGACATCATGACCACCGCCGCGTTTGAAAATGCGGTGACCGTTGCGATGAGCCTGGGGGGCTCTACCAACGCGATCATCCATCTGATCGCCATGTCCGGCCGCAGTGGCGCCGGCCTGAACCTGGATCGCTTCGATGAACTGTCGCGCCGCACCCCGCTGACGGCAAATTTGCGGCCTTCCGGCAAGTACCTTATGGAGGATTTTTTCTATGCCGGTGGCTTGCGCGCGCATATGGAGCGCCTGCGCGACCGCCTCAATCTCGATTGCATCACCGTTAATGGCAAGAGCCTGGGCGAAAATATCGCCGGCGCCGAAGTGTTCAACGACGAGGTGATCCTGCCGCGCGAGCGGGCCCTGCAGGCCGAGGGCGGGGTGGCGGTGCTGCGCGGCAACCTGTGCCCGGACGGCGCGGTGATCAAGACCTCCGCCGCCGAGCCGCATCTACTCAAGCACCGCGGGCCGGCGGTGGTGTTCGAGGACTACAACGACATGGCCGCGCGCATCGACGATCCGACACTTGCGGTGACGCGCGACTCGGTGCTGGTGCTGAAAAACGCCGGCCCGCTGGGCGGCCCGGGCATGCCCGAGTGGGGCCAGTTGCCGATTCCGAAGAAGCTGTTGCAGGAAGGTGTGCGCGACATGCTGCGCATCTCCGACGCGCGCATGAGCGGCACCAGCTATGGCGCATGCGTGCTGCATGTGGCGCCGGAATCGTATGTCGGCGGGCCGCTGGCGTTTGTGCGCGAGGGAGACATCATCGAACTCGACGCCCAAGCGCGGCGCCTGACCCTGCATGTGGCCGAGGATGAACTGGCGCGTCGCCGAGCTGCCTGGGTCAAGCCCGCGCCCAAGTACCCGCGCGGCTACGGCGTCATCTACAGCGCGAATGTGACGCAGGCCAATCGCGGTTGCGATTTCGAGTTTCTGGAAGGCACCACGCCAACGCCTGATCCCGAGATTCATTGAAGCGGCCACTATTCACCCAACACTTACGCGAGACAGACACCATGGAACTTCCAATCAACCATTTCAAGCGCAACCTGGCCGCCGGAAAACCGCAGATCGGCCTGTGGATGAGCCTGTGGGCGCATCAGGTGGTCGAAGCCTGTGCGCCCGCCGGTTTCGACTGGCTGTTGCTCGATACCGAGCACGCGCCCAATGACCCGCATCTGGTCAACACCCAGTTGATGGCCGCACGCGGCACTGACGGCACCTGCCCCTCGCATGCGGTGGTGCGCCCGGCGTGGAATGACATGGTGTTGATCAAGCGCTATCTCGACATTGGCGCCCAGACCCTGCTCTTGCCTTACGTGCAAAACGCCGGGGAAGCCGCTGCCGCAGTGGCCGCGACGCGTTTTCCGCCTGACGGCGTGCGCGGCGTGGCCGGCAGCAGCCGTGCCGCAAGCTATGGCTGGATCAAGGATTACCTGAATAAAGCCAATGCCGAAATCTGTGTGCTGGTGCAGACTGAAACGCGCGAGGCGCTGGCCAATCTGGATGCGATCTGCAAAGTAGACGGCGTCGACGGTGTATTCATCGGCCCGAATGACCTGGCGGCCGACATGGGGCATCGCGGCGACATTCCGCATCCCGAGGTGCAGGCGGCGATTGCGGACGCGATCAAGCGCATTCGTGCGCATGGCAAGGCGCCCGGCATTCTGGTGGGCGAGGCCGATGGCCAGCGCATGCTTGATCTGGGTGCCTTGTTCGTGGCTGTGGGTAGCGATCTCGGGCTGGTGCGCATGGGCGCCGGCGCGCTGGCGGCCAAGTTCAACCGCAAGCCGTTCTGAAATTGGCGCTTGCACGTAAGCGAGGCCTGTCCGGCCAGCGCTAAGCGGCCAAGTTTTCTGCCGCACTATGCACTGTGCCTGGAGTGTGCCGGCGGTCCGGTTGGCGTGGTGCGGCCGCGGCACACTGGAATTCGTGTCCGCAGGGCGTGGATTTCGCTGGGTTTTGGTTCGGCATGCGATCCTGGGGTGCTTGAAAAGCCAGTCTGGCGACCCCATTTTTCACTCGCTTTTGTCTTTTTCCCCTTTTTGGAGGTCAGCCCATGGGCGCCCAGCACGAAACAATGGCCTTTCAGGCCGAAGTCAAGCAACTGCTCAATCTGATGATCCACTCCCTGTACTCGAACAAGGAGATATTCCTGCGTGAGCTGATTTCGAACGCGTCGGATGCCTGTGACAAGTTGCGCTTCGAGGCTCTGCATAATGGTGTCCTGCTGGCGGATGATCCGGACCTCAAAATCCGCGTCTCGTTCGACAAGGCGGCACGCACCATCACCATTTCCGACAACGGTGTGGGCATGAGTCGTGACGAGACGATATCCAATCTGGGCACGATCGCCAAGTCGGGCACGCGCGAATTTTTCACCAAGCTCTCGGGTGA
>JAYVWK010000082.1:0-3610 GCA_043786185.1 Burkholderiales bacterium | reverse complement strand
CGCGCACCGCGCCGACCGTTTCGGAAGCGAACAGGATGTTGTCGGCCGGAATCACCTTCATCAGCAATTCCATGCCGGCGCGGTGATAGACGCAGGTATCGAAGTAGACGTTACCCAACAGCAATTCAGGCAGGGGCGGCAGGCCCATGTCCTGCGCCAGGCCGCGATAGCGCCCCCAGTGATATGGCACCGCGCCGCCACCGTGCGGAATGATGAACTTGAGGGCGGGAAAGTCCTTGAACAGGTTCGAGGTCAGGAACTGCATGAAGGCGGTGGTGTCGCCGTTGATGTAGTGCGCGCCGGTGGCGTGAAAGTGCGGATTGCAGGAGCCGCTGACATGGATCATCGCCGGCACTTCCAGTTCGACCAGTTTCTCGTAGAGCGGGTACCACCAGCGATCGAACAGTGGCGGATCGGTCCAGTGGCCGCCGGTCGGGTCGGGATTCAGGTTGCAGCCGATGAAGCCGAATTCGCGCACGCAGCGCTCCAGTTCCGGGATACAGTTGGCCGGCGCCACGCCTGGCGACTGCGGCAATTGGCAGACCCCGGTGAAGTTGTCCGGATACAGCGTGCAAACGCGGTGTATCAGCTCGTTGCAATGCTCCGACCAGTGGCGGCTGGTGGTTTCGTCGCCTAGGTGATGGCCCATCGCCATTGCCTTGGGCGAAAAGATGGTGCGGTCGGTGCCGCGCTCGCGCTGGATGCGCAATTGCGCGCCTTCGAGGCTTTCGCGAATTTGCTCATCGGTGATCGAAAGGCTTCCCTTGGCTGGCGCCTGCGCAGGATTCTTGAAGTTGGCGATCTGGCCGTCGCGGTAGCGCTCCAGTTGCGATGGTGCGGTGGTGTAGTGCCCGTGGCAGTCGATGATCATGGCCTGGTTCTCACACCGGCAGCCGGAACAGGCGACGCGCGTTGTCTTCGAAAATCAGTTTTTTCTGTGCGGCGTCAAGCCAGTCGAATGATTCGATGATCGGCCGGATGTCGTCGAAGGTGCTGCCGGTATCGGGGTTGATCGCCGAGCCTACGCCCGGGCATTCGGCGCCGAACACGCAGCGCTCGGGGCCGACCAGATCGATCAGCAGTTTCAGGCCGCCTTCGGAATAGAGAACCGTGTCGTAGTAGAGGTTCTTCATGCCGTCGATGAAGCGCTGGCCGCCGGGTTTGCGCATCGAGCTCGATTGAAAGCGGCCGATCTGGTAGGGCACGGCGCCGCCGCCGTGCGAGCAGACGATCTTCAGGCTCGGAAAATCCTTGAATACGTCCGAGTTGACCAACCCATAGACGGCGATGGTTTCCTCGTTGATGAAGTGCACCGTGTAGGGCGCGCGCTCCGAATGCGAACCGGTGGCGTGAATGTGCCCGGGCACATCGAGCTCGCAGAGTTTCTCGTACAGCGGGTACCAGTAGCGGTCGCCCAGCGGTGGCGCTTCGCTGCCGCTGTTTTCGTACGGGTCCGGATTGAGCAGGCAGCCATGGAAACCGAGCTCGGTGACGCAACGCATCAGTTCGGGCAGGGCTTCCTCGATCGGCGCCCCCGCCACCTGCGGCAGGCCGCAGATGCCGAAGAACAGGCCCTTGAAGATCTGCGTCTGGCGGTGAATGATGTTGTTGGTCTCTTCGGTGAACCAGTGCACCACGCGCGCCGGCTTGGCGCTGTGCATCATCTGGAACGGGCGTGGCGAGATCAGTTGCATGTCGGTGCGATTGCGCTTCAACATGTCAAGATGGCCGACCGGGGCCATCTCGGTCTTGTTGGCGGCGATGCGGATCTCGTCGTCGGTGACCGTGACCTTGCCGCGCCCATGTGCACCGCGATGCGAAAGAATGCTGGCCTTGTAGGCCCACAGTTCGGCCGGCGCACTGACGTGGCCATGGCAATCGATGATCATGCGTGTCTCCTGGTTGAAACAATGATTTTTCGAATGGCTGGGTCAGGCCGCGCTGAAGGTCTTGGCGCCCGCGCCCAAGCCCATCGCCTGCTCGAAGGCGGCGCGCACCTCCGGCGGCTGGCCGGCCTGGAAAATGTAGTCTGCCAACTGGTTCTTGAACACCGGATGCGCCGCCATCTGCGCGCGCGTGAGCCCCTCGACCAATGCCTTGCGTGCGGCGATCGGCAGAGCCACTTGGGTGTTGCGCGCCGCATCGCGGATCAGGCCGCGCGGATCACGCCCTTCGTCGATCGCCTTGAGATCGTCGATCAAGCGCTTGCGCAACATCACGATGCCGCCGTCGCTTGAGGCCAAGTGCTCCTCGCTGCGATCGGCGATCACTCCCTGGCCGACCCAGGCGACGAAATCCTGGTTCATCACGTGGCTTACGATCCAGCGCCCGCTTACTGCGTCCTTGATCGGACCATGCCAGGTGGGAATCCTCGCTTGTACATAGGGCTCGGACTCTTTGGGCACACGCGTGAATGCCCAGGTGATCGACAGCGTGTTCTCGTCATCGATCGGAACGCGCCATTCGAAATGATCACCCAGGAAGAAGCCGTTGGGCCACAGGCATACCCGGCCGACGGTCCAGAGCGGATCGGTATCACTGGTGTCCTGGCGAATGCGGTGATAGGTGAGACCGAATTCGAATTCCTCGAACGCCACCTTCACGTGGGTCGGTGCGTAGGGGCCGGTGTTGCCCGACAGGCGGGTTTTCCAGTTCGCATGCATCCACTCGAAATGCACCGGATCGATCGAGTTCTCCTGGCATTGCAGCCAGTTGCAGGGTACTTCCGAGATGACGATCTGCGCAAAGCCGTTGCGCCAGGAAAACGGCTCCCAGTCCGGCAGCAGAGGCGCCGGTTGCGGCCCCAGATAAGCCCACAGGAGACCAGCCTTTGCCTGCACCGGATAAGCCTTGATGCGAAGTGTTCCAGGACGATTTCACCGGGGCATTCACCCTGTTTACCGGCGCTGCGATCGACAACGTGCCGCTGGACGAGGTGCGGCGCGCCAGGTTGCCGCCCGGCATCGCCATCGCCGAGGCCGGGCATTGCCCGCCGGAGGGGGCGCAATACCCGGGCGCGCCGGCGTTTGCGCGCAGCCTGGTGCGCTCACTTGTGGCCGATGGCTTCGATGTGGCGCAATCGGCACGCCTGCCGCGTGGCGACGATCGCCAGCAGGGCATCCCGCACGCCTTCGGTTTTGTCTATCGGCGCATCATGAAAGACCGGGCACCTGCCTCGGTGCCGGTGTTCGTCAATGGCGGCGTGCCGGACAACATACCGACGGCCGCGCGCTGCCTGGCCTTCGGTCATGCGCTCAAACGTGCCATCGAGGCCTGGGGCGAGGACGCCAGAGTGGCCTTGGTGGCTTCCGGCGGCTGGACCCACTTCGTGATCGACGAGGAACTCGATGCGCGCTTTCTCGCCGCCATGCGCGCGCGCGACGAGGCGGCCCTGGCCGCGATACCGGAGAACCGTTTCCTGGGCAACACTTCCGAGATGAAGAACTGGTACCCGGTCGCAGCCGCGATGAATGGCCTGGGCTGGAACATGAATCTCATCGACTACGTACCCTGCTATCGCACCGAGGCCGGTACCGGCAACGCGATGGCCTTTGCAACATGGGAGCAGCATGACTGAAACATCGGCATGGGTTGCGCGCCTTAAGCGCCT
>JAYVWK010000081.1:0-3295 GCA_043786185.1 Burkholderiales bacterium | reverse complement strand
TCGGCGCCAAGCCCGAGGCCTCCCGCGGTCCGGTCTAAAATGCGCCGCTCTGCCACCGCGCACCCTGCCGCGACGGCGCCCACTCCAAGGATCACCCGTGGCACTCGTCTTCCTCGTCAGGCACGGCCAGGCTTCGTTCGGCAGCGCCGACTACGACCGTCTTTCCGACTTGGGCCGCCAGCAGTCGCGCTGGCTGGGCGAGTATTTCGCCGGCCGCCAACTGAAATTCAGCCGCGTAGTGGCCGGCACCCTGCGCCGCCAGCGTGAAACCGCGCGCGAGTTGCTGGAGGCAATGAACGACGGCGTGCCGGTGGAGACCGATGCCGGCCTTAACGAATACCATGGCGAGGCGCTCTATGCGGCGCACACCGGGGGGCGCAATCCACTCGACCATCAACGCAGCGACTATCGCGACTACTGGCGCACCATGAAAGCCGGCATGCATGCCTGGGCCGCGGGGGAACTGCCCGGCGTGCCGGAAACCTGGGCGCAGTTCGGCGCGCGCACCCGTGCGGCTCTAACTAAAGCCGCTGCCGGCTTGAAGCGCGATGACTGCGCGCTGCTGGTGAGTTCCGGCGGCGCGATCAGCCGCACCATGGTGGATATTCTAGGCAGCCCCGGCGCCATCGGCGTGGAATTCAACTTGCAGTTTCGCAATGCCGGCTTTTGCGAATTGATCGTCGCCGGCGCCGGCCCGAGCCAGGAGTACCGGCTGGTGGCCTTCAACGCGATTCCGCACCTTGACACACCGGAACGGCGCGAGGCGATCACCTTTGCCTGAGGCGTTTCAGGCGTCTACTCTAGAAGCGACCATGAGCCTTTGGCACAAGACGCCCAGCATTGAACAGATCAACCGCGATCACGACAAAATGGCCGCGTTGCGAAAGGGCCGGCGGCGCGCGGAACAAGATTGGCTTCAAACACCGGGTACGACGGCCTTGACGTACTGCCTCGCCGTGGGGGCATGGTTTTAGAGATGATCGATGCGTCATGTATTCCCCATGAAAATTGACTTTCAGTATCATTATTGATATCGTTCAGTTATGCGTGCGGTAGACAAGATTGTTGAGCAAATGCGAACCGAGCCTGCCAACGTGCGCTTCGCTGACTTGCAGCGTGTATGCGAGTCCTTTTTTGGAAAACCCAGGCAGACCGGCAGCAGCCACGCCATTTACAAAACGCCGTGGCCGGGGAATCCGAGAGTGAATATTCAAAACGACAAGGGCGAAGCGAAGGCCTACCAGGTACGGCAAGTCTTGCTCGCCATCGATCGCCTCGGAGCCAAACCATGAACATCAATCACTACACCTATCGGGTCACCTGGTCTGCCGAGGACCACGAACACGTGGGTCTTTGTGCAGAATTTCCCTCGCTCTCTTGGCTCGCCCCCACCCCTGAAAAGGCCCTTTCCGGCATTCGTCGGGTTGTGGCGGAAGTGGTTGACGAGATGACTGCCGCCGGGGAACCGATTCCCGAGGCACTGGCAGAGAAAAAATTCAGCGGCCGTTTCATGGTTCGCATTCCTTCCTCGGTGCACCGCACTCTTGCCACCGAGGCGGCCGAACAAGGTGTGAGCATCAATCGATTGGTATCCGCCAAGTTGGCCGTGTAATGGAAGAGGGGCGTATCGAGAATGCACGGCCCGAAGATTTCACGGCCGGGAAAGCGCTGGTGTGCGCTCAGACCCGGAATTTGCCCGGGCACGGTACGAAGAATTGAAACTGACCGGCGCACCTTGAGCCACTGGCACAAGCCCCCGCCCTGGAGCAGATCAACCGCAGCCACGACAACACCGCGGTGTCGAAAATGGGCACCGAGTTCACCGCGGTGGGTGACGATCACCACGGCGCCCGCATGCCGGTGGCTGCGCGCACCCACCAGCTCGCCGGCTTGTTGCACGGCCGCGCCACTGATCGGCGCGGAAAAGCTGTAGCGATGGCAACGCGGCCGACCTGGGTTCCTGACCGGCAGGACATCATATGGATCGACTGCAATCCGCCGGTCGGCTCGGAAATGCGTGACGCCCACCCCATGCTGGTGCTGTCGCCGCGCGAATTCAATGAGAGAACCAGCCTGGTGATCGGGCTTCCCATGACGACGGCCCCATACAACGCCACCAATCCATTTGCGGTTGCTATTGGCCCTGCAGTGGGTGGTGTTACCGGCGGCGCAAAACCGACAAGAGTTGGCGACGAAAAAATGGCGCGCACACCTGTGAACCATGCACGGATCGCACTTCCCTGCGGCGGTGTCCTGCGCTCCAGTGCGAGGACACCTTTCTCCAATTCAAGAATGCTGATCGCCGATATGTAAAGCTGAGTCGCAGGGATACCCGCAGCCAGGTACGTACCTGCGGCGATTGAATGGGCTTGCCTTGGCGCAATTCCGATATGACGGTGGTATCCAACACATACATGCGGGCGTGCCTCAGCCAAGCTCCGCTGCGGAAACCTCCAACTGCAAGCGCGGCGGCTCGAATTCCATTCCTGCGCCACCCGGAATCGCGTCCATCGCCGCCAAAAGCGAAGTTTCATGGCGCCCGGCCATGCGGTAATAGTCTTCGATCGAAAGTAATGCGAAGGCTGGGCGGCCACGGACGGTAATGAACACGGGATCGCCTTCCGCGGCGCGCTTCGCCGCCCCTACGTCACGTGTAAAGGCGCGGCTTGAAAATGTATGAATAGGCATTGTCAACCTTCAACGGCAAGCAGTCGCCGCCAACACAATCGAATGTCTGTACGTTCAGACATACCTTGCAGAGCGTCAATACAAGCGCCCATACAGCCGCGACCAAGCCGATGCCACGCATAACGAATGCGCCGAATTCAAGCCTCGGGGCAATGCTTCCGGCCGCTGGTTCCAGTCAGGCAGGCGCCTGACGCATATTCACCTGCGCCTTGGCGAACCCCGCCGTCAGCTTGTACCGGGCCGAAATCGCCTCAAGTTCTTCAAGCGAAATCACGTCATGCACGCCTACAAACCCCTGCGGCGCACGTTCCTCGGCCAATTGCATCACCTGATCCGGCCCATTGCCGCGGTTGGCCAGCACGATCTTCGCCGTAGCCTCGCGGCGCTCACCTTCGTAGCGCACCAACGCCGCCGGAATATCGGGCTCCTCCACCAGCGCATGCACCATGCTTTCGGTATCCAGGATCGCCTGCGAGGCGCCGTTGGAGCCGATCGGGTACATCGGATGCGCCGCGTCGCCCATGAGCGTCACCCGGCCGAATGACCAGCGCGGCAGCGGGTCGCGGTCACACATCGGGTATTCGTAGGCGGGGCCGCCGTTCTCGAT
>JAYVWK010000080.1:0-3485 GCA_043786185.1 Burkholderiales bacterium | reverse complement strand
CATCCATGCCCTTGCCGGCGACGATCTTGCCGCTCATCGGCGCCTCGAAAGAGAGGGCGCGCTCGGCCACTCCGACCACCACGCCGCTCAAGCGCGGCTCGCTGGCCGAAAGATTGCTGGTGACAGCTAAGGTGATCACGGTCGCACCGCCCTCCTCTTTGACCGTCTGCGGCGCTGCCGATTCGACTAAGCCCTCGATGGTCGAGAGCGCGAAAACTTCGCGTCCGGGCAGCGGCTTGACGCCTTCCAGCTTCAGTGTGATGACACCGCCCACGGTGCTGGCGCTGGCTTTTTCGACCTTGCCGCCCGGCATGCCGGCGAACGCGGCTTCGAACAGGGCCTTCCATTGCGGGTTGCGGGCCGGACTGGCAGCTGCTACCGGCAGGTTGAGCGTAAGGTCAGCGCCACCGGGAATGCAGACATCCTTGCAAATCAGCCAGTCGGCGCGCGCGGCCAGCTTCGCCTCCTGGCCGACCGGCCATTCCTTGGGGACAAGAATTTCCACCGGCAGCACGATTTCGCCTTCGAAGCCGTGATTCATCATCGGCGGCACCGGGATGCGCTTGGGCACCGGCCACTGGATTTGCCCGGCCTTTATGCCGGCGGGTAGCTTCCACTGGATGGTGGTGGGCATGCCGGAGTCGCCGGGGTTTTGCCAGTAGGTATGCCAGTGCGGGTCGTGCTTGATGCGCAGGCCGATGATCGCCGTTTCGCCCGGCGCCAGCGCCAGGTCGCGCGCGATCAACTCCGCTTCGGCATTCTCGGCTTGTACCGGGGCGGCCGTCACGCAGCCGCTCCCCAACCAGGCAAGCATCGCTACGGCAAGCACGAAAACGCGTGAAATCATGGCATCCCTTGTGCAGAATCGCGTCGGTTCACGCGGCAAAAAAGCGGAGCAACGGCACCTGCAGATGTCTTGGTGGCCCAGCGAGCTGCAGTTCGTTTTGCAAGCCCATGATGCATCTACGGCTCTCAGGCCCAAGAGGTTTCAGGCCCATTCCACGATTATGGCCTACCTGCGGGGTGAATTGCAGGCCGGCGGCGCAGGCGTAACCTGGTTTTACACAGCGCCGGTACTCCTGTTCGGCCGATTGCCGGGTTTGTACCGGGTGCATAATCACAATGGTGCAAGCGATCTCCTCCTTTATCCCGTCAGGCGCCCCAACCTCAAGCGACGGGCCGGTCGACCTGCTGGTCATCGGCGGGGGCATCAACGGCTGCGGCATCGCGCGCGACGCCGCCGGTCGAGGCCTTTCGGTGACCTTGGTCGAACAAGGCGATCTGGCTTCGGCCACTTCGCAGTGGAGCACCAAGCTCATCCACGGCGGGCTGCGCTACCTTGAGTACTACGAATTTCGGCTGGTGGGCGAGGCCTTGCACGAGCGCGAGGTATTGCTCAAGGCGGCGCCGCATCTGATCGAACCTCTTCAGTTTGTGCTGCCGCATGAGCCGCATCTGCGGCCGCGCTGGATGATCCGGGCCGGGCTCTTCCTCTACGACTTCCTGGGCGGCAAGACCAGCTTGCCGAAATCGCGCAGCGAGCGCCTGGCGGGCACGCCGCTGGGTGCCGGCCTGAAGCCGGGCTATGTGAATGGCTTTTCGTATTTTGACGCGCGTGTCGACGATGCACGCCTGACGGTCTTGAACGCACGTGGCGCTGCCGACCTCGGGGCTGCGATCGCCACCCGTATGCGGTTCGAGTCTGCGCGTGTCGAAAAAGGCGTGTGGCAGGTGCGGCTCACCGGGTGCGTCGACGGGGCGCCGCATCAAATGACGGCCAAGGCGATAGTGAATGCCGCCGGGCCCTGGGTGAAACGCGTGCTCGAAAGCGTCGAAGGTGCGGTGGAAGCGGCGCGCATCAAGCATGTGAAAGGCTCGCATATCGTGGTGCCGCGCCTGTACGAAGGCGAGCATGCCTACATCCTGCAGAACCCGGACAACCGCATCATTTTCATCATCCCCTATCTCGGGAAGTTCTCGCTGATCGGCACCACTGATGTTGCGGTCGAGGAATTCGAGCATCCGGCCATCTCGCAAGCCGAAACCGAGTACCTGTGTGACATGGCCAGCCGCTACAGCGCGCGTGCGGTTAAGCCGCTCGATGTGGTGTGGAGCTACAGCGGCGTGCGCCCCCTGTATGACGATGGCGCGGGTGAAGCCGCCGCGGTCACGCGCGACTATGTGTTGCGCGACAGCATGGTCGATGGCGCGCCTTTATTGAGCGTGTTCGGTGGCAAGCTCACCACCTATCGCAAGTTGGCCCTGCACGCGCTGGAACACTTGCAGGGTCATTTTCCCGCCATGGGTGCGCCCTGGACCCATGCCGCACCGCTGCCGGGCGGCGATCTGGATGGCGGCATGAGCGGCTTGTCAGGCGATCTGGGCCGCGCCTTTGCCTTCGTGCCACAGGATCACCTCTTGGGCATGGCACGACGTCACGGCAGCCTGGCATGGAGCTGGCTGGCAGGATGCGGGTCGATCGACGACTTGGGCGCGCATTTCGGCGCCGGGTTGTATGCTCGCGAAATAGACCACATGCTGGCTGCGGAATGGGCCTCTACCGGCGAGGATGTGTTGTATCGTCGCAGCAAGACCGGACTGATGATGAACGCGACCGACCGCGACCGAGTTGGCGCCTATGTCGAGGCAAAAACAAAATGAAGCCGCTCAGCGCCATCCCCAAAATCCGGCTCAAACGCATCCGTGGTGTGTTCACCGATGTCGATGACACCATCACCACCCACGGTCGGCTGACGGCAAAGGCGCTGGGCGCGATCGAGGCCCTGATCGCCGCAGGCCTGCGAGTGGTGCCTGTCACCGGCGGCCCGGCCGGCTGGTGCGACCACATCGCGCGTGCCTGGAATGTCGATGCGGTGATCGGCGAAGGCGGTGCCTTCTACTTTCACCTCGACCGCGAAACCGGCAAGCTCAAGCGGCGCTTCTGGTTTGACGACCAGACCCGTGCCGAAAAGCGCCAGATGATGGAGGCCGCGCGCGATTCCGTGTTGGCGGAGTTTCCGGGCGTGTTCCTGTCGTCGGACCAGCCCTATCGCGAGCTCGACCTCGCCATAGAACTGCGCAATGCCAAGGGATCGCGTCTGCCGGACCCGGTGGTGAACGACATTCGCGCCATGGTGCGCAGGCGCGGCATGACCACCAAGGTGAGTTCGATCCACATCAACGCTTATTTCGGCGACTACGACAAGCTAGCCATGACGCGCATCGTGGCCGCCGAATTGTGGGGCGAGAACTTAGACGACACGCGCGATCAGTGGCTGTTCATCGGCGACTCCGCCAACGACGCCGCCATGTTCGAGTTCTTCCCGCTCACAGTTGGCGTGGCCAACGTGAAGAAGGTGATTGACCAGCTGCCGGTGGCGCCGAAATATGTGACCCCGGCTGAAGGCGGCGCCGGTTTTGCGCAGATGGTTAAGGCCCTGCTGGCCGCGCGGACGCCCAAGCGTCGGTAACTCCTCGCCCTCAAG
>JAYVWK010000079.1:0-3029 GCA_043786185.1 Burkholderiales bacterium | reverse complement strand
TGGGCTGGGGAATCTACGGACCCGAGCCGCGCTGGGTCCATGGCCTGATCAGTGCGGTGGCGGTGCTGATCATCGCCTGCCCGTGCGCGCTGGGGCTGGCCACGCCGATGTCGATCATGGTGGCCACCGGGCGCGGCGCCACGCGCGGCGTACTGTTCCGCGATGCCGCGGCGATCGAGCGCATGCGCGACATCGATACCCTGATCGTCGACAAGACCGGAACCCTGACCGAAGGAAGGCCGGTATTCAACCGCGTGGTGGCCGTCGGCGGCTTCGCCGAAGACCAGGTCCTGCGCCTGGCGGCCAGCCTCGATCAGGGCAGCGAGCACCCCTTGGCCGCCGCGATCGTGGCGGCGGCGCACGCCAGGCAGCTGCCGCTTGAAAAAGTGGAAGCCTTTGAATCCGCCAGCGGCATCGGCGTGCGCGGCACCGTGGGCGGCCAGGCGCTGGCCCTTGGCAATACCACGCTGATGCAACAGCTGGGCATTCCGGTGGATGCCCTCAAGACGCAGGCCGAAGCCTTGCGCATGGCCGGGGCCAGCGTGATGCACCTGGCTGTCGACAACGCGCTGGCCGGACTGCTGGCGGTGTCGGACCCGGTCAAGGCGAGCACGGCCGAGGCACTGGCGACCCTGCGCCACGCGGGCTTGCGCGTGATCATGGCCACCGGCGACGGCGAGACCACCGCCCGCGCGGTCGGCCAGGCGCTGGGCATCGACGAAGTGCACGGCGAGGTCAAGCCGGCCGACAAGCTGGCCCTGGTCGAGCGCCTGCAGAAGGAAGGCCGCGTAGTGGCGATGGCCGGCGACGGCATCAACGACGCACCCGCCCTGGCGCGCGCCGATGTCGGCATCGCCATGGGTACCGGTACCGACGTGGCGATGAACAGCGCCCAGGTGACCCTGGTCAAGGGCGACTTGCGCGGCATCGCCACCGCGCGCGCGCTGTCGGTGGCGACGGTGGCCAACATGAAGCAGAACCTCGGCTTCGCCTTCATCTACAACGCGCTCGGCATCCCGCTCGCGGCCGGCGTGCTGTACCCGCTGACAGGCGCGCTGCTGTCGCCGATGATCGCCGCGCTGGCGATGAGCCTGAGCTCGGCTTCGGTGATTTTCAATGCCCTGCGCCTGCGCCGTCACGGCGCGGCGGATTGAGGGCGGTCGTCCCATGGCCACGTTCAATGCAATCGCCGACGCCGCCGGTCGCGGATGCACGGCAGATAGTAGCGATCAGTTTGCAGGACGCAATCATGATGCATGAAGCCGGCCGTGACCCGACATACGAGGATGCGCTGCGCGATTTGCAAATCCTGCTTGTCACCGTGCAGCGCCACGTCATACGCCACGGTCATCGCGTCCTCGTGATTCTGGAAGGCCGCGACGCCGCCGGCAAGGATGGGACGATCAAGCGCGTCACCGAGCATCTCGGTCCGCGCGATTCACGCGTCGTCGCGCTGGGCAAGCCTTCGGATCGGGAACGCGGTCAATGGTACTTCCAGCGCTACGCCCCGCACTTGCCAGGCGCCGGCGAGTTCGTCCTGTTCAACCGCAGTTGGTACAACCGTGCCGGCGTGGAGCATGTGATGGGCTATTGCACCGATCTCGAATACGACGCGTTCATGCAAGGCGTGGTGCCCTTCGAGGCGATGCTGGTGAAGTCGGGAATCCAGGTGATCAAGTATTACCTTGACATCAGCCGGTCCGAACAAAGGAAACGTTTGAAGGATCGCAAGCGCGATCCGCTGAAGCAGTGGAAAACCAGCCCGGTGGATCGAGTCGCCGGCAACTACTGGAATGAGTACAGCGCGGCGCGTGATGCCATGCTGGAGCACACCGATCACCCGGCGGCGCCGTGGATTCTGGTTTCCGCGGATGACAAGCGATCGGCCCGCCTCAACCTGATTCGCGATCTGCTGCAACGCGTCGAGTGCCCGGACCGTGCGGATCATTGGGTACAGCCGGATCGGCGTGTCGTGTTCGAGCACGTATCGCCCGGCCGTCCGCGATTGGCGCGCTGAGACTAGCGCGCCGATCGCGACACAACTTTTCACGGAGATCGCCATGAACCGTCGCCACTCGCGGGATGCAAACCAGCCCGCACTTGCCTTGTTCGCGCTGATGTTCGCGCTCGCCTTGGGGTGCGCCCATGCAGCGCCGACAGATCCAGGCGACGCGCAATTGCAGCAGTTGATCGCGGAGGCGGCCCGCAACAATCCAGAGATCCGTGCGGCGGCCAATGAGCGCCTGGCGGCACAACACCGCGTATCGCCCGCCGGTGCGCTCGATGATCCGATGCTCGAAGTGGGCCTGATCAACGCGACTTGGCCCAACGTGCGATCGAATCGCGAAGACATGACCATGAAAATGCTCGGCCTGTCGCAACGATTTCCGTTTCCCGGCAAACGCGATCTGCGACAGAGCGTCGCCGCCCGCGACGCCGAATCGGTGGCGCATGCCTACCAGGAAACCGTCAATCGGGTGGTGCGGGACGTCCGGACGATGTACTTCGACCTAGCCTACGTTGCCGAATCGACGCGCCTGGTGGAGAAAAACAAGCACAATCTCGGGCAGTTCCTGAGAATCTCGGAGTCGCGCTACGCGGTCGGCCAGGGCACCCAGGCCGACGTCCTCAAGGCGCAGACGCAGCTATCGAAGATGGCCGACGAGCTGCTCAAGCTCGCTCGTGAACGCCAGGCGATGGAGGCGGAGCTGGCGCGCGCCCTCGGCCGCGGCGCCGAGGCCGGCGAAGCGCCGGTGCCGGCCGCTCTGGCATTGCACGAAGCCGCCCTGCACCTGGAGACGCTGCGCGAAGCTGCGCTGCGCAATCGGCCACAGCTGCGCGGGCTGAGAAACCTGATCGAGCGCAATGGCAAGACGCTGGAACTGGCGCGCCGGGACTACTACCCGGATTTCGATGTCAAGGTCGCTTATGGCCAGCGCGACAAGACAGCGGACGGCATGCGCCGCGACGACATGCTGAGCTTCACCGTCGCCATCAACCTGCCGATCTGGCGTGAGACCAAGCGCGAC
>JAYVWK010000078.1:0-2763 GCA_043786185.1 Burkholderiales bacterium | reverse complement strand
AGATCAACTACGTGGTGGGCAACAGCGCCGAAAAATGGCCGGCCAAGCCCGGCTCGATCGGCCGCCCCTACCCCGGCCACCAGGTCGCGGTGATCGATGCTGCCGGCCGCGTGCTACCGCGCGGCGTGAGTGGTGAGGTGGCGGTCAACCGCTGCGACATCCACGGTCACCCCGACCCGGTGTTTTTCCTGGGTTATTGGGGCCAGGACCACGCCACAAGCGGCAAGTACAGCGGCGACTGGTGCCGCACCGGCGACGAGGCCATCATGGACGCCGACGGCTACCTCTGGTACCAGGGCCGCGCCGACGACATGTTCAAGGCTGCCGGCTACCGCATCGGGCCCTCGGAGGTGGAGAACTGCCTGCTCAAGCATCCGGCGGTGGCCAATGCGGCGGTGGTACCCAAGCCCGATCGCGAACGCGGCGCGCTGGTCAAGGCCTACGTGGTGCTGGTAGCCGGTGTCTTGCCTTCGCAGGCCCTGATCGCCGCGCTCCAGGCGCATGTGCGCGGCAAGCTCGCGCCTTACGAATATCCGAAGGAAATCGAATTCATCGACAACCTGCCGATGACCACCACCGGCAAGGTGCAGCGCCGCCTGTTGCGCCTTGCCGAAGAGCAACGCTTCAAGTCACTTGATCCATAACCTCAACCGCCACTCCAACCGCAAAAGGAGCTTCCATGATCGAGCTTTACACCGCCGGCACCCACAACGGCATTCGTGCCAACATCGCCCTGGCCGAATCAGGCTTGGCCTACCGCGTGCACAAGGTCGATCTTGCGACCCCTCTGGCCGAGCGTCCGGCGGATTTTCTGGCGGCCACGCCCTACGGCCGCATCCCGGCCATCGTCGACCCCGACGGCCCGGGCGGCACGATCAAGGTGAGCCAGTCGGGGGCGGTGATGATCTACATCGCCGGCAAGGCGCCGCAGTTGTGGCCCGCCGAGGCGCGCGAGCGCATCGTTGCGCTGCAGTGGTTCATGCATGCCTGCAGCGACACCGCGGTGTGGAACGCGGTGATGAACCAGGTGGCGTTGCGCATGCTGCCGGACGAATCAGGCAAGCTGTCCGAGGTGGTGAAATCGAGCCGCCTGATGCGCTGGTTTCGCGAGGCCGACGACCAGCTTGCGCGCAGCGCCTATCTTTCGGGCGCGCAGTGCGCGCTGCCGGACTTCGCGCTGTTCCCGGTGGTCAATCAGCGCCGCGCATGGATCGAGGAAGCCGGCCTGCCCAATCTATCGCGCTGGGCCACGGCGGTCGGTGCGCGAGCGGCGGTGCAAAAGGGGCTGGCCGAGTCGAGCTGATCCTTCAGTAGAACATACGGCCAAGGCGCCAAACCCGCGCGGCGCCTGGCAAACAACCCGATCGCGCCCGCCGCTACTCTATCTTCGCCCCTGAAACCTTCACGACGTTGCCCATGGTCTCGAAGTCCGCGCGCAGCAAGGTCTGAAACTGCTCCGGCGTCATTGCGGAGAATTCCGTCCCGATTCGGCTCATGCGCTCCTGCACGGCCGGCAGCGCCAACGCCTTTTGCGCGGCGGCGTTGAGGCGATCGACCTCGGCGCGCGGCGTGCCCGCGGGGGCCAGCATGCCGACCCAGGCCTCGAACTGAAAACCCGGAAAACCGCTCTCGGCCACCGTCGGCACGTCCGGCAGGTACTGGGTGCGCTTGGCGCCGGTGAAGGCCAGCATGCGTAGCCGCGCATCGCCCTTGAAACCGACCACACCGGCAGTCGCCGAAGCCACCGCCTGCACGCGCGCGGCGAGCACCTCGTTGACGGCGTCGCCGGTGGACTTCATCGGAATGTGCTGCATGTCGAGTCCGGCACGAGCATTGAAGGCAGCCATCGAC
The DNA here is from genome assembly GCA_043786185.1 of Burkholderiales bacterium. Classification (GTDB taxonomy): domain Bacteria; phylum Pseudomonadota; class Gammaproteobacteria; order Burkholderiales; family JAEUOS01; genus JAEUOS01. The sequence goes on along the minus strand of JAYVWK010000078.1, from coordinate 912 downwards.
AAATGCGTCGCGCTGCCATTGCCGGCCGAGGCGAAATTGAGCTTGCCCGGCTTGGCCTTGACTTCGCGCACGAAGTCCGCGAGCGTTGTGAGCCCCAGTGCCGGCGGCACGGTGATCACGTAGCCGGCGTGGCCGAGGAAGGTGACGGCGGTAAAGTCCTTCAACGGGTCGTAGGACAGCGACTTGTACATGTGCCCGGAGATATGGTGGCTGGAGCCGGCGAGGATCAGCGTGTTGCCGTCGGCCGGCGACTTCGTCACCGCCGCCGCACCGATGGTGCCGCCGGCGCCGGCTCGGTTGTCGATCACCACGCTGGCCCCCAGGAACTGCCCCATCTCGTTGCTGAACGTGCGGGCGACCGCATCCTGCACCGCCCCCGGACCGAAGGGCACGACGATGCGAATGACGCGCTGTGCCTGTGCCGGTGCCGCGAACACGGCACACAGAATTCCGGCTGCGAGCGACGCCGACAAGTAGCGTTTGAAAATCATGGGAATCTCCAATGGAAAAATTCAGTCGATCGCTTCACGCCGCACGCGCCAGCCAGCGCAGGGCCAGGCGCACGAAGTAACTCGCGCCGATGGTGTGCGGCCCCGCCCGGCCGCGCACAACACCGACCACACCGGTGCCGGCGATTCCCGTATGCACCTCGATACCCCATTCGCCCAGCAGCGTCGCCACCAGCCTGGAGGTGCGATGCTCCTCGAAGCCTAACTCGGGATAGGCGTGAATGTCGCGGCGAAGCGCCACAAAACGGCCGCTATCGGCGAAGGCGTCGATGATTTTCATGCGCTGAAGTCTAGCAGGAAGGCTTGGTGCGACAAGCGAAAAAGCTCAGGTCGCGCACCATGCGATCACAGGCCGCGACCGCGTCAAAAACCGTTGCGGGCAGACGCCAGTAGCTTCAGCCCG
>JAYVWK010000077.1:0-3575 GCA_043786185.1 Burkholderiales bacterium | reverse complement strand
GTCGAGCGCGATCTGATCATCGCCCTGTCCGCGCCCGGCCCGCTCAAGGCACCCAGCACCGGTCGGGTTTCGCGCCAGGCGCGGCATTTCGCCATCGAGCCTGCGGTAAACATACGCCCCGACGAAAAGGGATTGCGTTACATACTCGCGGTTACCGCCGGTGATCGACCCGGCCTCTTGTACCGCATCGCATTGACCTTGTCGCGCCACGGCGTCAATTTGCAAACAGCGAAGATCACCACGCTGGGCGAACGCGCGGAAGACGTGTTCCTGATCGATGGCGGCAATTTGTCGAATCCGAAATCGGTGCTCGCCATCGAGACCGACCTGATCGAAACCCTGCGCCAGTAGTGCGCCTCAGTGGACACCCTGGACTACCCTCCTGTCACTGCGTGACATTCTGCCCAAGGGAGGCGCATTGCTCAATTCGGCACTCCCTGCGGGCGGCCGCTAGTAAGCGCTCATGCGTTCCAGTAGCCCGGCTCGGGGAGTTCGTTGAAAACTTTCTTCAACTGATCCGCCCAGCGGCCACGAATCGAGGAGAAGTATTCGTCGCGGCTGTCGATCAGCTTGTGCTTGGTCACCTTGAGCGAATCACGCTCGTAACACATGAGATCAAGCGGCAGCCCGACCGAGAGGTTCGACTTGATGGTCGAGTCCATCGAGATCAGCGCGCACTTCGCCACTTCCTCTAAGCTCAGGCCGCCACCGATGACCCGATCGAGTATCGGCTTGCCATACTTCGACTCGCCGATCTGGAAGTACGGCGTTTCGACGGTGGCTTCGATGAAGTTTCCGGGTGAATAGACGTTGAAAAGTCGCGGCTCCTCGCGCCCGACCTGGCCGCCGAAAATCACGCTCACGTTGAACTCGATGCCGAATTCCTTGAGCGGCGCGGCATCGCGGGCATATACCTTGCGAACCGCATCACCGACAAGTTTGGCAGCGGAAAACATGTTCGGGCAGGACGCAAGGCTCTTTTCGCCGGGAATCCCCATTTGCGCCTTGAGCCCGCTGGCGACCGCCTGGCTGACCGCTAGATTGCCGGCTGTCAGCAACACCATGACGCGCTCACCGGGCACATCATAAATGTGCATCTTGCGAAAGGTGCTGATCTGGTCGACGCCGGCGTTGGTGCGCGAGTCGGAAAGAAAAACCAGTCCGGCATCCAGGCGAATGGCGACGCAATAAGTCATTGGCGGGCTTTGGTTTGCAAGCTACGATGAGAGGCGTATTGTAGCTGCGGCCAGGCGTGCGCAAGGAGGTAGAGGAATCCGCGGCGCTGCGCTGCCGCGACTGCGCGCTTGGGGATTCAGGTCGGCGCCGACACCGATACGCGAACCGTCAAGCCCTCTTCTGCGCCGCCCATGCGCGATCCACGCAGCGGACCGGCATCCATGTAATCGCGCCCGATCGCCAGGCGGCATAATTCCGGGCCGCTCAGGCGCTTGTGCGCCACATCAAAACCCAGCCACGCGCCGGCGCCGCGGTGGGCCTCGGCGATCCAGGCTTCGGCCCAGGCGTGCGAGGCGGCCGCGCTGCGACCATCCAGGACGTAGCCGCTTACATAGCGTGCCGGTACAGCGCCTGCGCGACAGGCGGCGAGGAACACATGCGTCATGTCCTGCGATACGCCGGCCCCCAGCGCCAGCGCTTCGGCAGCCGTCGCGTGCACACCAGTCTCGCCGGCCAGATAGGCGATGCGTGCGGACACCAGATCCATCAAATGCTCGCATTCAATGCGCCCGATGGTGTTTGACGCACGGTCGCCGAACGCTTCGAAAGCCAGCGCCCTGATTGCCGCGTCGGCTTCGGTGAGCGCGGTCGGCAATGCGAACGCCAGTGCCGGCACGGCCGAGTCAGCCGGGATCAGGTGCCCACGATCGTCGGCAGTCTCGATCCGGCCATGCGCAACGATGCGTATTCCGGCATGTGGTTCGACCACCGAAATCACGTCAACCGCATTGCCATAGCAGTCGGTTTGACGCCAGCGTCGTCCCGGCGACTCGACGCGCCAGGACAGCACGCGCTGGCCGGCGTCGCCGCGCGGCATCAGGCGGGCATATTGAATACTGTAGTTGGCCGTGGTCGAATAGCGGTAGTCGGTTTCGTGCCGGATGTCGAGCAGCATGGTGGTTGGGCGGCTGGTCAGGACATCGGTACAAGAAAGTCCTGCGCGATGCCGTTGCCCAGAGCCGCAATGCTGTCGAGAAACTCCGTCAAGTAGCCGTGCAGGCCGACTTCAAGGATATCGTCGATGCGCGCATAGCGCAGCCGTGAGTAGGCCAGCCCTGCCAGGCGCTGGGTTTCACTCGAGCGCGAATTGGACACCAGGCCCACGATCTGGTGCACCTCCCGCAAACAGGCGTGCAGCGAGCGCGGCATGTCTTCGCGCAGCATCAAAAGCTCGGCCACGCGGTTCGGCGTGATAACGTCACGATAAACCTTGCGGTAGATCTCGAAGGCCGAGACCGAACGCAGCAGGGCACCCCACTCGTAGTACTCGTTGGCGTTCGACTCTTCAGGCGCCAGTTCGTCGTACTTGACGTCCAGTATGCGGGCCGTATTGTCGGCACGCTCCAGAAACGTGCCCAGGCGAATGAAATGAAAGGCTACGTCCTGAAGCATGGTGCCGACGGTCACGCCGCGCGACAGGTGCGAGCGGAACTTGACCCACTCGAAGTACTTGGTCAACTCGCTGCCCTGCACCGATTCATGCGTCAACTGCGAGGCGGAATTGCGCGCTTCCAGCCAGGTCGTGTTGATGGTCTCCCAGACCTCGGAGGTGACCGTGCCGCGCACCGCATGGCAATTCTCGCGTGCCGAGCGCAGGCTCGCCAGGAGCGACGCGGGGTTGTCGAAATCCACCCCCATGAAACGCACCACGTTGGCGGCGGAAATCTCGTCGCCGTACTTGGCCTTGTAGCCGACTTCCAGGCCGGTGATGCCCAGTGCAGCACCCCAGTAGCCGCCCGACGACCCGTGCATCTGCAGCGACATGCGATAGGTCACATCAAGCAGGCGCGCGATGTTCTCGGCGCGCTCGGTATAGCGCGCCATCCAGTACAGGTGATCCGCGGTTCGGGACAGCATGCTCAGTTCTCCAGCACCCAGGTGTCCTTGGTGCCGCCGCCCTGCGAGGAATTGACCACCAGCGAACCTTCCTTGAGGGCCACTCGGGTCAGGCCGCCCGGCGCCATGCGTACCTCCTTGCCGGACAGCACAAAGGGCCGCAAGTCGATATGCCGCGGCGCGATACCGGCTTCGACAAAGGTGGGACAGGCCGATAGCGCCAGGGTAGGTTGGGCAATGTACTTGTCGGGCGCAGCCTTGACGCGCAACTTGAAATCCTCGATTTCCGCAACAGTCGAAGCCGGACCCACCAGCATGCCGTAACCACCTGCGCCATGCGTCTCCTTGACCACCAGTTGCGCCATGTTGGCCAACACGTAGGACAGATCGTCGGCCTTGCGGCACTGGTAGGTCGGAACGTTGGCAATGATCGGTTCCTGCGACAGGTAAAAGCGGATCATGTCGGGCACATAGGGATAAATCGACTTGTCATCGGCCACGCC
>JAYVWK010000076.1:0-11897 GCA_043786185.1 Burkholderiales bacterium | reverse complement strand
GGGGGGGGCGGCCCCAAGGAAGGGCACGATGCAGCGCTCGGGCGTGTGCGGGGCGCCGGACAAGCGCGCCTGCCTTGGGGAAGACCAACACTGAATTATCGAAATGAAAATATGTATTGGGAGTTACCCTTAGTTATGATCAATTTTGATTAGATCGTGTCGCTCGGCAGGGCATGCGTGAGCCGTTTGGCCCATGCTGGGCGCGCCAAGCAAACAGCCCGGCACGGCGCCGGGCTGTTGCAGTTTTCAGACCCTTTCAGCAATGTTGACCTAGAGAAACTTGGCCGCATCGTCGAACGCGAAGCGCGGCAGACGCCCCATCACCTTCGACGGGTCGCCATGCCCCATGTTGCAGATGAAGTTGGTCTTGACCTTGGTGCCGGCCCAGAATTCGGCATCGACCTTGGCTGCATCGAAGCCCGACATCGGCCCGCAGTCCAGCCCCAGCATGCGCGCGGCGATCATCAGGTAAGCGCCCTGCAGCGTGCTGTTGCGAAACGCGGTGCCCTGGATCAGGCCTTCATTGCCGGCGAACACGCCGCGCGCGTTGGGGTTGTGCGCGAAGTTCGTGACCAGGTGTTCATAGAACTCCAAGTCATAGCCTACGATCACCACCACTGGTGCGACGGCGGTCTTGGGCTGGTTGCTCGGCGCCATGCACGGCACCAGCCGCGCACGGGCTTCCGCTGTGCGCAGGAACTGGAAGCGCGCCGGTTGCGTGTTCATCGAGGTCGGGCCCCACTTGGCCAGGTCATAGACCGCGCGCAATTCGGCGTCGGTAACCGCCTGGTCGGAGAAGCCGTTCTGGCTACGCGCATTGCGAAAAACCTGGTCTTGTACTGCTTCTGAAACGATACTCATGATGCTCCCGTGAATGGGTTGAACTGCGTGGTTTGCGGCCTTCAGGCCGGAATCGGGGTGGACTGCCAGGCCGCCAGTTGCCAGCGGCCATCGCGCTTGAGCCAAAGGTTGAGAAACCGGCCGTTGACCTGGCGCGTGCTGTTGTCGGGATTCCTAAGCGTCAGGCGCACGTGGCCGGTGACGCGTGCGCAGTCGCCGAACACTTCGATCTTCTCTTCGGGGCGCTCGGCCGCCGCATAGTGCCAGCGCTTGCCGACGATGCCGTCGATATAGCTTTGCTTGGTGTCGACGACCGCGTTGGAATGGGTGTAGATCAGGTCGTCTGCCAAAAGTTCGTTCAATGCCGCAGTGTCAACTTCCACCATGGCCTTGTAGCGGCGGTTCTCCAGCGCGAGTATGTCTTGTGGTGTGCTCATCGGATTCTCCCGGTGTTGGTTGGGTGTGCGATTCTACGACCAGGCATGGTGGATGGCGCGCGCGATCATCACCAGCGCCATCAGCGACAGGAAGGCGCGCAGCCAGCGCCGATAGGTGGCGACATCCGCGCCTTCGCGCATGCGGATGCCTGCCCAGAAGGGCAGCGCCGCCACCAACGCCAGCGGCGCGGCCGAAGCCCAAGCCATGGCCGGAATGCCGCCGACGGTGAGCGCACCGATTTGCGTGATCTTGCCGGTCAGGAAGCACATGTTGAGCACCTGGATCATGGCCACCGGCGCCAGGCCCATGACCAGGCACCAGATCAGCAGGAACGGGGCACCGACGTTGATGGCGGCTTCGGTCAAGCCAGCCAAGGTCGCGCAAACCGCCGCCACCGGATGCATGAATCGCTGTGCACCCGCGATCCTGGCACGCCCCAGCCAATCGAGCGAGACATACAAAAGCAGCGCCGCGCCAAGCGCCACCAGCAACCACTCGGGATCGAGCGCGAAAAAGATGCGCGCACCGATCAGCCCGCCTGCGATCATGCAAACCGGCATGTACCAGAAGCGCCCGACGCTTGCGCGCAGGTTGCCGCCGCGCAAGGTGAGGTAAACGGTCAGCAACAGGATGGTTGGCACCGTCACGATCATCGCCGTGCGCAGATCGATCACCAGTGACAACAGGGGCGTGGCCAGCATCGGATAGCCGACCCCGAGCAGGCCCTGCACATAGCCCGACAGCATGGTCACCAGCACTATCCAGGCGATGATCGGCCAACTTAAGTGCAGCCATTCCAAACGATGCCTCGCTCTCAGCCCTGAAGTGCGGCGGCATGCCCGCTGGCGCGATCGAGCACGGCGCCGCAATCGATGGCGCCTCCGCTGCCGCGCCAGGCCACCACCTGGTCGGGGCGAATCAAGGCATGGTCGGCCTGATACAAGTCGCGCAGCGCTTCGCTCGCCAGCCGCAGGGTCTTGAGCGGCAAGCCGCGCCGCGTAGCGGCAGCTTCGAAACCGGCCACGCAAGCAGTCGCATCGGTCAGGCACAACAAGGTGAAGTCGAAGCCGAAGCCGTCGTAGAGCGAGCTTTCATCGGCCAGCCAGGCATGCGGCGCGCGCCCGCCCGGAGCGGCGCTCGGCACATATTGATTGGCTTCATCGGGCGGCGCCGCACTGCCGTCATGGATGATCACGGGCGAAGCATCGTAGCGGGCACCGAAGGTGATGCCGGGAATATTGAACTCGGCACGCGCATGTGCCTCCAGGTAAGCGCCGGCCGCCGCCCGCAGCGCCTCACCATGGGCCGATGCTTCCTCGATGCGCGGATCGGGAGTGAAGAGTCCCACCGAATCGGCGAAACGCCGCGCGAACGCGGTGTTGCGCAGCGCCACCGGGCGCCGCTCGGCCTCATAACTGGCCAACAGCGAATCGCCGCCCCAGCCCTTGACCATCGCCGCCAGCTTCCAGCCCAGGTTGACCGCGTCCTCCACCCCGGTGTTGTAGCCCAGACCGCCGGTGGGCGTGAACAGATGCACGGCATCGCCCGCCATATGGACCCGGCCGCTGGAAAACTGCTGCGCCACCAGCGTGAGCCCGGCCTTCCATGACAGGCGCGCCAGGAACTCGACCTCGATCTCGGCGCCCAGCGCCTGGCAGAACATCCGCCTGGCTTCTGCGTCGCTAACCTGATCGCCATCCTCTGCGCGCAATTGCGTGTGAAACACGAACTCGTCAACGCCGTTCAAGGCCGCCATGAAGGCGCGGCGCTCGGGATTGAAGGCCCAGTACATCCAGGCGCGCTTGTGCCGCAGAAATTCGTACAGCCCCGGCGCCCTGACGTGGATGGCCATCATCTGCCCGCCCATGAAGTCGCGCTTGGCGCCGCCCTCGCCGCCGTACACGATGCCGAGTTGTTTGCGCACCATGCTGCGGGGCCCGTCGGCAGCCACCAGATACTGCGCCTGCACTGTGCTGATCATGCCCGTCTTGAGGTCGCGGACGGTCGCGCTGACATGCGCACCGTGGTCGGCGAAGCTCTCGACCCGCGCGCCAAAACGCAGATCGATCGAAGGCAACTGCGCCGCGCGCCGTTTGAGGATGCGCTCGATATACATCTGCGAGCAGCGATGCGGCAGCTCCGCCGCACTCCAGGCGGCCGCCCCATCGCGCGCCAGCGCGCGCGCATCGCGCGATGCCGGCAGCGCAAAGCGCGCCAGCGCATGCCTGCAAAAGCGCGTCCAGTAGGTGACGTCGGTCGGGTAGTCCGGCGGCAGCCCCTGGGCGCGGATTTCGTCCGCCAGCCCCAGGCGCCGGAAATGCTCCATGGTGCGCGCCTGGGTGGCGTTGGCCGCCGGCAGGATCGCGGTGTCCGGCTTGTCATCAAGCAGGACCGCGCGCACCCCGCGCCGGCCCAGCTCCAGGGCGAGCACGAGCCCGGTCGGCCCGCCGCCGATGATGATGACGCCGGTCTGGATGGCGGATGTCATGGAGTCAATCGCAGCACCGGCCACAGCGGCCGGTCGCGCCTACCTGGCCGCCGGATTGAGCACGAAATCGAAATCCAGCGTGTAGAAAGACTTGTCCATCTTGCTGCCATCCGGTGCGCTACCCGCAGGCTTCTTCACCCAGTCCGAGATCAGTGAGGAGCGCACGCCGAACACTGCGTCGGAATCCAGATACTTGTCGTCGCCGCGGAACACGTGGGTGACCAGCTTTTCGTAGCCGGGCGCCTGAATCATGAAGTGCAGGTGCGCCGGGCGAAACGGGTGGCGGCCGGCACGGTCGATCCACTTGCCCACCGGGCCGTCGGTGGGAATCGAATAGAACTCCGGCAGCACGCTCTTGAACCAGTACTTGCCTTCGGCGTCCGAGCGCAGGCGGCCGCGCGCGAACAGCGCATTGTCGCGATCGGTGTACTGCACGTCGTAGACGCCGTCGCCGTCGGCCTGCCACACATCGAGCACGGCGTTGGCGACCGGCTTGCCGTCGAGGCCGCGCACCGTACCGGCAATGAACGCAGGCTCGCCGGCGGCGCCCATGGAAAGATCGTCGCCATTCTTGAAGTCGGCCGCCTGATCGGTATGGAAGGGGCCGAACACGGTGGCTTCGGTGCAGCCGGCGGGCTTCTTGTGGTTGAGCGCCACCACCAGCATCGACAGGCCCAGGGTGTCGGACAGGAGGATGACTTCCTGGCGCTTGTCATCGCACTTCTTGCCGACTGCGGTGAGAAAATCGATGCCCTGCATCCACTCTTCTTCGGTGAGCTTGACCTCGCGCGCGAACTCGTGCAGGTGTTTGGTGAGGCTTGTAAGTATCTGCTTGAAACGCGGGTCCTTGCAACCTTCGAGGCGGCGAATCGCTTCTTCGGTGATGGTGTTTTCGTCGAGGTTTTGCATGCTGGCTTCCTTTGATTGTGGATGGGCAGTGTTGGACATGCCAGCTTAGCCGGCGGATCTGTGACTTTACTGTGCCTGCATTTTCGCGCGTTTGGCGATGCGCGCGGAAACTTCGATCTCTTTTTTGAGAAAGGCGTCGAATTCGCTTTGCGACATCAACATGGCCTCCGTCCCGCTCTTCAAGTAGCGCTCCTTGACCTCGGGCGTGTTGGCCGCCTTGATGATCTCCGCATGCAGGCGCTGGGCGATCGTAGCCGGTGTCTTGGAGGGTACGAAAGCGCCGACCCAAAGCGAGAAATCGGAATCCGGAAAGCCCGCCTCGATCGAGGTCGGCACCTCGGGCAACAAGGGGCTGCGCTTGGCGCCGCTGGTGGCCAGGGCCGTCACCTTGCCATCCTTGATCAGGCCTAAAGCGGCGTTGATCGGCGCGCAATAGTATTCGAGGCGGCCGCCGACGATCTCGGTCAGCGCTTCCGGCGTGCCCTTGAACGGCACATGCTGCATGTCGATATCGGCCACCAGCATGAATTTCTCGGCATTCAGGTGGGTCGCGCTGCCGATGCCGGCGGAGGCGAAGTTGAGCTGGTTGGGCCTGGCCTTGGCTGCCGCCACCAGGTCCCTTAAGGTCTTGTAGCGGCCTTGCGGGGCGATGATGATGTTGGGCACCGCGCCCAGACCCGCCACGTTGGTGAAATCGCGCAAGGTATCGTACGCAAGGTTGGTATAGATCGCCGGGTTGACCGCGTGCGAACCGGAATGCACCAGCACGGTGTAGCCATCCGGGTCGGACCTGGCCACCGCGGTGGCGGCGATGGTGCCGCCGGCGCCGGGGCGATTCTCGATCACGATCGGTTGCCCCAGCGATAGCGTGATGCGCTCGGCGATGGTACGCGCCATGATGTCGGTCGAACTGCCGGCGGTGAACGGCACCACGAACTTGATCGCCTTGGTCGGATAGGTCGCTTGCGCGCGCGCGCCGGATGCGAGCAGTGCGCCGGCGGCGGTGGCGATGAAGGTGCGTCGTTTCATTGGAGTCTCCGATTTCAAAAACTGTTGTTGAGTGTGGACAAGTTCAGGGCTTCATTGCAAAAGCGCATCCGCTCCACCCGCTAAGCGCTGCATGTACCTGACCGTGGCGATGTAATCAAGCTCCCCGTCGCCCTGCGCCGCGACCGCCTGGTACATCTGGCGCATAAGCGCGGTCAGGTTGACCGGCACCCCCACCCGTGCCGCTTCGCCCATGATGAGGTCGAGGTCCTTGATCATCTGCAGGCCTGAGAAGGTAGAGGCGTAATCATGCGCCTTCAGAGGCTCCACCTTGTAGTTGACCATCGGCGAGCCGGCTGCGCTCTTGCCCATGATGTCAAGCATCTGCGCCCATTCAAGCCCACCCTTCTCGCCAAATACCAGGGCTTCGGCCATGAGGCCGGCGGTGCCGGCGATCATCAGATTGATGACCAGCTTGATGACCCGCGCCTGCTCTCCTACACCAAGGTAGAAATGCGTCTTGCCGAAGGACAGGAGCAAGGGCTTCACGTAATCGTAGAGCGCGCGCGACCCGGAGGCCATCACCGTCAGGTTGGCCGCGCGCGCCACCACCGGATTGCCTGAAACGGTGGCGCGCAGATAGTCGATGCCGGCTACTGCCAATGGCGCTGCGAGCTCGGCGGAGATTCCCGGCGATACCGTGCTGGTATCGACATAGCGCAAGCCCCTGCGACCGCTGACGGCAAGCACATGCGCCACCGCCTCAAATGCCGCATCGTTGGGCAGGGAACTCAGGAGCACATCGACCTGGCCGGCACATGCGGCCACATCGGCGGCGATTTCGCAGCCCACCACGCGCGCCGCCTCAAGCGCGGCCGGTTGCGCGTCGCAGGCGATTACCCGGAAGCCCGCACTGCGCAGGTGCGCAATCATCGGCAGGCCCATCTTGCCGGCGCCGATGAATCCGATCACCGTTTTGCCTGGTGTTGCGACAACCATCATGGTGCCTGCTTGAGTTTGAGCGCGGTGAGAATGCGGTCGCCGGAGGCGGCCAGCGCTGCCTGGCATTGCGCAAGATCGGCATACAGCAGCTTGCCATGGCGTTTCTTCCAGCGGCCGGCGATCATCACCGAATCGATATTGGCCAGGCTTACCTGCATCACCACGCTGGCGACCGCATCATGCACCGGGTGCATGTTGATCTGGCGCGCATCGATCAACACCAGGTCGGCCTGTTTGCCTGCCTTGAGCGAGCCGATGCGGTCCTGCATGCGCAACATTTGCGCACCGCGGATGGTGATCCATGACAGCGCCTCGCGCACCGGCACGGTCGAAGTGTCGGGAATGGTGGCGTGCGCGGCACGATAATCGGCGTTGTCGAGCGCGCGCTGCATGGCAAGCGCGATGCGCGCCACGCCGAACATATCGCCCGACAGCACCGACTCCAGGTCGACTCCCAATGTTGGCGCGCTACCCAGCTTGCGCAGGCGCCCGGTGATCGGATGGCCATGGCCCTGCGCCATCTCGTTTTCAGGCGTGATCGAGAAGCTCATGCCGAGATCAACGAACTTCGCCAGTTGCGCGTCCGACAGGTTGTTGCCGTGCACGATGTTGACCTTGTCGCCCAGGAGGCCCGCAGCTTCGAGGCGCTCCCAGCCGTCAGGAGTGCGGGCCGCGCCGCCGCCCTGGTGCATGCTGGCGATGAGGCCGAACTCGCGCGCCAGCGCAAAATCCGCCAGCGCCACATCGAGCGTCGAGTAATGCGGCCCGAGAATCGCCAGGCCCAGGCTTACCAGGCCATGATTGGCCGGCAGTCGGTGTTTGAGCAAGCGCAACACTTCCGCGCGCGGATGCGCCACCTCCCAGAACGGTTTCTCGCCCGGCTTGGGGTCGGGTTTCGGGCTGCCGTGAAAGAACGCGGCGCGGATGCCGGACTCGATCAGCGCATCGATCGCCGCATCGGTATGTGCCGGCGTCGGGTTGTTGTGGCACCAGTCCACCAGGGTGGTGGTGCCGCAATTGATCTGGTTCAAGGCGCCGGCCAGGGTGGCGACGCCGATGTCCTCGGGTCGAAACACCGTTGCCAGACCGGCATGCACATGCTTGAAGTATTCGAGCAGGGTCCAGTTGGCGGCCACGCCGCGCAAGGCGGTCTGCCAGGTATGCATGTGGGCATTGATCAGGCCCGGAATGAGGATAAATCCGGTGGCGTCGACGACTTCGGCATCGCCCGCATCCAGGCGCGGTGCGATCGCCGCGATGCGCTCGCCTTCGATCAGCACGTCGCCCGTCAGGTCGCCGACGCCCTCGTCCATCGAGACGATCGCCGCATTGCGGATCAAGGTGCGCGTCATGGCGGATCAGGAATCCAGACCGTCGCTCATCTCAACATTGTCCGGCGTCAATTCCATGCCCGCGTTGCGCGCCAGTTCCAAGAGCAGGACGGCGAAGTCGACATTGTCATGGCCGCGGCCGACCAGGCTGGCGATCGACTCGCGCGTGGCCGCGGCTGCCGGCATGGTGACCCCGTAGGCCTTGGCGGCACTCATGCCCAGGTCCATGTCTTTCAGCAACAGCTTGGGCGTGAAGGTCACCTTGTCGAAGCTGAGATTGGTCAAGGTCGGCGTCTTGTACTTGGTGTACATCGAGCCCAGCACCGAGTTGTTGATCGACTCCAGAAACACATGGCGCGGAATGCCGGCTTTCTCGGCCAACACAGCCACTTCGCAAAAGGTCTGGATGATCACGCCGAACATGGTGTTGTGCGCGATTTTCCAGACCCGCGCCAGCTCGCCCTCGCCCAGCCACATCTCCGAACGCCCCAGCATCGCCAGATACGGTCGCACCGCCTCATACGACGTCTTGGGGCCGGAAGCCACCACCGACAGCTTGCCGGCCTTGGCCACCTTGGCGTTGCCCGAAACCGGCGCGCACAGGTAGGCAATCCCGCGGCGCTCCAGCTCGGCCCGTACTTCGGCCGAACCTTCCTGCGAAATCGACGAACAGTCCACCACCATCTGCGGCTTGGCCGAGCCGGACAACAAGCCGCCGGCCTCGAACAGCACCTGCTTCAGGTCCGCAGTGGTCGACACCATCGTGAAAACTATGTCGCAGCCGGCCAGATCAGGCTTGGCCGCGACGATTTTCGCGCCGTAGGACTTGAGTGGTTCGGCTTTGGCGGCGGTGCGGTTCCACACCGCAACGTCGCACTTGTTCTTGAGCAGGCGGATTGCCATGGCTTCGCCCATGCGGCCCAAGCCGATCCAGCCGATCTTGTAATTCGTAGTCATGTGTTGATTGCCTGCTCGGGTTCGGTTTCAATGGTTTGATTCGGGTGCACGGCGACCGCTCAGCCGAGCGCTGTCTCAAGGGCGTGCGATCGGTACCCCGGACAGACGCAGCAGTTCTTCAAACGCCAGCCCTTCGATCCAATCGACTGCCTTGAGGCCGACGGGTGTGACTTCGAGGGTGGCCAGATCCGTATAGATGCGGCAGACGCAGCCCACTCCGGTCAACGGGTAGGTACAGCGCAGGACCAGCTTGGATGCGCCGCCCTTGGTCAAGTGCTCCATCATGACGAAGGTGCGCTTGGCGCCGACCGCCAGGTCCATGGCTCCACCGACCGCCGGAATCGCGTCGGCACCGCCGGTATGCCAGTTGGCGAGGTCGCCGTTGACCGCCACCTGGAAGGCACCCAGCACGCAGATATCGAGATGCCCGCCGCGCATCATGCCGAAGGAATCGGCGTGGTGAAAAAAGGCGCCGCCCGCGAGCAAGGTGACAGGCTCTTTGCCGGCGTTGATCAGGTCCCAGTCCTCGAAGCCTTCGAGCGGCGCGGGGCCCATGCCGAGAATGCCGTTCTCGCTGTGCAGGAAGATTTCGCGCTCGCGCGGCAGGTGGTTGGCCACCAGGGTCGGCAGGCCGATCCCCAGGTTGACATAGGCGCCCTCTGGAATATCGACTGCCACGCGCGCGGCCATCTGGTCGCGCGTCCTGCGAACGTAGCTCATGCTGCCCCCTTGGGCGCGGTGCGCTCGACCGGCACCACGCGTTTGACGAAAATTCCGGGCGTGACAATGATTTCGGGATCGAGTCCGCCCAATTCCACCGTCTCATACACCTGCGCCACGGTGCAGCGCGCGGCGCTGGCCATCACCGGGCCGAAATTGCGTGCAGCCTTGCGATAGGTGAGGTTGCCCCAGCGGTCGCCGCGTTCAGCCTTGATCAATGCCAGTTCAGCGTGAATCGGATGTTCCAGCACATACATGCGGCCGTCGATCTCGCGCGTTTCCTTGCCGGCACCCAAGTCGGTGCCGTAACCGGTGGGGGTGAAAAATGCGCCGATGCCGGCGCCGGCGGCGCGGATGCGCTCGGCTAAGTTGCCCTGCGGCACCAGTTCAAGCTCCAGTTTGCCGGCGCGATAGAGACCGTCAAACACATGGGAATCCGCCTGGCGCGGAAACGAGCAGATGATTTTCCTGACCCTGCCCGCCTTGAGCAAGGCCGCGATTCCTGTTTCACCGTTGCCGGCATTGTTGGCCACCAGGGTCAAGTCTTTCGCGCCCTGCGCGATCAGGCCGTCGATCAGTTCATTGGGCATGCCGGCGCCACCAAAGCCGCCCAGCATGACCACCGAGCCGTCCTGCACATCGGCCAAGGCTTCGGCCATTGAGTTGACAATTTTGTCGATCATCGACTAACCCTTTCGGATGGCCGGCGCGCGGCCATGAAACGCATCGTCCAGCAGTGCGCGGATCGACGCGCGGTCAAGCAGCCGCGGGTTCGGGTATGGCGCGGCCACCGCAAGATCGGCCACCCGCTCCAAACCGGCTTCCGGCATGCCGAGCACTTTAAGCGAAAGTGGCGTGCCAAGCCGCTGCTCCAGCGCATACAGGCCACCGGCCGCCTCATCGCTGCCAAGCGCGCGGGCGATACGCGCCATCGCCTGCGGTGCGGCTAACGCGTTGTAGGCCACCGCATGCGGCAACACCACGGTATGGGTTTCGGCATGCGGCAGGTTAAAGCTGCCGCCCAGGGTATGGCACAGCTTGTGATGCAGGGCCATGGCGCAACCATTGAGCGCCATCCCGCACAGCCAGGCACCATACAAGGCGTTGGAGCGCGCCGCGATGTCGCCGGGCGCGGCCATTACCGCTGGCAGCCCGGCGGCGAGTGCGCGGATGCCTTCCTCAGCCATGAGGGAGATCACCGGGTTGGCATCAACCGCGTAGAGCGCTTCGACCGCATGCGCAATCGCGTTCATGCCGCTGGTGGCGGACATGGGAAGGGGTAAACCGAGGGTCAGTTCGGGGTCGTAGATCACGGTGCGCGGCAATACGCGGGCATCGCGCCCCGTCTTTTTCACGCCTTCTTCGGTGATGCCGTAGATGCTGGTCATCTCGGAGCCGGCGTAGGTGGTGGGGATGGCGAGAATCGGCAGCGCCGATTGCAGTGCGATCGCCTTGCCAAGACCTGTGGTGGAACCGCCGCCAATGGCGATCGCGCAATCGGCGCCTACCCGCGCCGCTTCAGCGCGAGCCAGGCGCGCGGTTTCGATCGGCACATGCATCACTGCCTGCGCAAACACGCCCGCGCAGCGCGCCCCGAGACGCTGCGCCACCATTTCCGCTTGGGGCCGCTGCTCCGGGGTTGACAGCACCATGGCGCGCCGCGCACCCAGGAGCTCGATCTCACGCTCCAGGTGCGCTAAGGCGCCGGCGCCGAACACCACGCGCACCGGTTGCGCTGTATAGACAAATTGCAACATGAAGGTTCAGGATTCCAGGTTGGCACAAAAGTTCGAATAAAGAACAAATGTTCGTATTACGCATTAGAATGCGAAAGCCTCAAGACTTTGTCAAACAGATTTTTGTTCACTATCAGAACCCGCAACGAATCAAAGAATTAGGTACCGATGAAGCCGCCGCTTGCTGCAGCGCACTCAATCAATCCAGCCCGCGTCCCACCCAGCGACAGCTACGTGCAGTCCTTCGCGCGCGGCTTGGCCGTAATCCGCTCCTTCGGCCACGATGCGAAGACCCAGACACTGACCCAAGTCGCGGAGCGCACTGGTCTGGACCGTGCCGGCGCGCGACGCATTCTACTCACGCTGCAGGCGCTCGGATATGTGGCGCAAGACGGCAGGCAGTTTCGCCTAACCGCACGCATTCTCGATCTGGGCTATGCCTATCTGTCGACCACGCCGCTGTGGAATCTGGCCGAACCGGTGATGGAG
>JAYVWK010000075.1:0-4026 GCA_043786185.1 Burkholderiales bacterium | reverse complement strand
TGACGCGGTGTTCGTCGGTTCAGGCGCACCGCGCGGCCGCGACCTTGACCTCCCCGGCCGCAAGGAAGCTGCGAAAAACATCCACATCGGTATCGATTGGTTGTCCAGCGTCTCGTTCGAGCATATCGACAAGATCGGCCGCCGGGTCATTGTGCTCGGTGGCGGCAATACCGCGATGGATTGCTGCCGTTCGTCACGCCGCTTGGGCGGCGAGGATGTCAAGGTGATCGTACGTTCCGGCTTCGATGAAATGAAAGCCAGCCCGTGGGAAAAGGAAGACGCGATTCATGAAGGCATTCCGATCGTCAATTACCTGGTGCCCAAGGAATTCCAACACGACAACGGCCGCCTGACCGGCATGGTGTTCGAGAAGGTCAAGGCGGTGTATGACGATCGCGGTCGCCGTTCGCTGGTGCCGGCAGGCGAGCCCGATCAGCATTTCGAGTGTGACGACGTGCTGGTGGCGGTCGGTCAGGAAAACGCGTTCCCGTGGATGGAGCGCGACATCGGCCTGAAATTCGACAAATGGGGCATGCCGGTGGTCGACCAGGTCACGATGCAATCGAGCATCCCGAATGTTTTCTTCGGCGGCGACGCGGCTTTCGGCCCGAAGAACATCATCTGGGCGGTGGCGCACGGCCATGAAGCTGCGGTGTCGATCGACCGCTTCTGCAACGGTGAAGACGTGGGCACACGGCCGCCGCCGATGACCAACCTGATGAGCCAGAAAATGGGTATCCACGAATGGAGTTACGACAACGATGTGTCGAACGACATTCGCTACAAGGTGCCCTTGAAGGACATCAACATCGCGCTGAAAAACATCAAGGTCGAGGTTGAACTGGGCTTTGATCCGCAAATGGCCTGGAAGGAGGCGCAGCGCTGCCTCAACTGCGACGTGCAGACCGTGTTTTCGGCCGGCCAGTGCATCGAGTGCGATGCCTGCGTCGACATTTGTCCGATGGACTGCATCACCTTCACCGCCGATGGTGAGGAAGCCGAGCTGCGTGGCAGGCTGACCGCGCCGGCGCTCAACCTGGCGCAGGACCTGTACATCGGCAGCGGTCTCAAGACCGGGCGCATCATGGCCAAGGACGAAGACGTCTGTCTGCACTGCGGCCTGTGCGCCGAGCGCTGCCCGACCGGTGCCTGGGACATGCAAAAGTTCCTGCTCGACACCACCAAGGCGGGACCTGGCTGCCGCGATCGGAGCAGCCCCTCGCAACCCTTGAAGCGGGCCGCATAAGGACCCATGGCCGTCATGAAAAAGATCTCCGCAGTCAACGATTTCGTCATCAAATTCGCCAACGTCAACGGCTCGGGCTCAGCCTCGGCCAACGAACTGTTTGCGCGCTCCATTTTGCGCATGGGCGTGCCGGTGTCGCCGCGCAATATCTTCCCTTCGAACATCCAGGGCCTGCCGACCTGGTACGAGGTGCGGGTAAGCGAAAAGGGCTATCTCGGCCGGCGCGGCGGCTGCGACCTGATGGTGGCGATGAACCCGCAGACCTGGGATGCGGATGTTAAGGAAATCGAGCCCGGCGGCTACCTGTTCTACGACAGCACGCGGCCGATGCCCAAATCAAAGTTCCGTGAAGACATCAATGTGCTGGGCATGCCCTTGACGCAGATCACCAACGAGGCATACACCGACGTTCGGCAACGCCAGCTGTTCAAGAACATCATTTACGTGGGCGCGCTGTCGGCGCTCCTCGACATGGAGTCCGACGCCATCGGGCAACTGATCGGTGAACAGTATCGCGGCAAGGAGGCGCTCTTAAAGCCCAATCTGCACGCACTGCAAATGGGGCGGGACTACGCGATCGCGCATCTCGATTGCGCCGGCGTGGGCTTGAAGGTCAAGCGCGCCGACAACGTTGGCAAGCGAATTTTCATCGAGGGCAACAACGCCGCTGCGCTGGGCGCGGTATATGGCGGCGCCACGGTGTGCGCCTGGTACCCGATCACGCCCTCGTCCTCGGTGGCCGAGGCCTTCGAAAAGCATTGCCGCAAGTTCCGCGTTGATGCGGAGACCGGCAAGAACCGCTTCGCGATCGTGCAGGCGGAGGATGAACTAGCCTCGATCGGCATGGTCATCGGCGCCGGCTGGAATGGTGCGCGCGCCTTTACCGCCACCTCAGGTCCCGGTATTTCGCTGATGACCGAATTCATCGGCCTGGCCTATTTCGCCGAAATTCCGGCCACCATCATCAACGTGCAGCGCGGCGGGCCCTCCACCGGCATGCCCACCCGCACCCAGCAGGCCGACCTGTTGTCATGCGCCTATGCGTCCAATGGCGATACCAAGCACCCGCTGCTGTTCCCCGAGGATCCGAAGGAATGCTTCGACTTCGCCGCCGCCGCGCTCGATCTGGCCGACCGCCTGCAGACGCCGATTTTCCTCATGACCGATCTCGACATCGGCATGAACACGCGCTTGTGCGAACCGTTGACCTGGGACGACAATCGCAAGTATGACCACGGCAAGGTAATGACCGCCGAGGAACTCGAAGCGGGCCGTGATTTCGGCCGCTATCTAGATATCGACGGCGACGGCATACCCTACCGTACCTATCCGGGAACCCATCCCAAGCGCGGCGCCTACTTCACCCGCGGCACCACCAAGGACCGCTATGCGCGCTACAGCGAAGAGGGCCCGGTCTATGTCGACAACATGCAGCGCCTGGAGCGCAAGTGGGAAACCGCGAAAGACCTGGTGCCGCATCCGCTCACGCGCACGGCCTCGCGACCGTCCAGGCTCGGGGTCATCTATTTCGGCTCGACAAGTCCCGCCATGACCGAAGCGCTCGACGCGCTCGAAGCCCAGGGCCGGCCGCTTGATGCGATGCGGGTGCGCGGCTTCCCGTTTCATTCGAGCGTCATGGAGTTCATCGCCGCGCACGAGCAGGTGTTCGTGGTCGAGCAGAACCGCGACGCCCAGTTCCGTTCGATGCTGATCAATGAAGGCGATCTGGATTCCGCGCGCGTGGTGCCGGTGCTGCACTACGACGGCACGCCGATCACCGCGCGCTTCATCATCGCCGCGATTTCCGAGCATGTGGCATTCCTCAACGTCACGCCGATCAAGAAGGTCGCACAGTACCATCCCATCTTTCTCCTGATGCGCCGCTGGCGCGCCCGGACCCCGACGGAGCGAACATGACGTACCTGACCAAACCAAAGCTGCACCACCCGACCCTGGCCGTCAACAAGCGTGGTTTCACCCGGCGCGACTACGAAGGGCCGGTGTCGACCCTGTGCGCCGGTTGCGGCCACGACTCGATTTCGGCTGCCATCATCCAGGCCGCTTTCAACCTGGACATCGAACCGCATCGGGTGGCCAAGTTGTCCGGCATCGGCTGCTCGTCGAAGACACCGACCTACTTCCTGGGCCAGTCGCACGGTTTCAACACCGTGCACGGACGCATGCCCTCGGTCTTGACCGGTGCCAACCTGGCCAATCGCGACCTGATCTACATGGGCGTCTCGGGGGACGGCGACTCGGCCTCGATCGGCCTGGGCCAGTTCGCACACTCGATGCGGCGCGGCGTCAACATGGTCTACATCGTCATGAACAACGGCGTCTACGGCCTCACTAAAGGCCAGTTCTCGGCCACCGCCGACAAGGGCTCCAAGGCCAAGCGCGGCGCCATCAACAACGACTCGCCGGTCGACATGGTGGGCCTGGCCTTGCAACTGGGCGCGACCTTCGTGGCGCGCAGTTTTTCCGGCGACAAGGCGCAACTGGTGCCACTGATCGAAGCGGCGATCGCGCATCAGGGCGCGGCCTTCATTGATGTGCTTTCGCCCTGCGTGGCCTTCAACAATCATCCGGGTTCGACCAAGAGCTACGATTATGTGCGCGAGCACAACGAAGCGGTCAACCGCATCGACTTCATGCCCAGACGCGAGGAGATCACCACCGAATACGCGCCCGGCACGCTGCAGGAAGTGGTGCAGCACGACGGTTCGGTGCTGCGCCTGCGCAAGCTGCATGCCGACTACGACCCCAACAACCGCATCGGT
>JAYVWK010000074.1:0-6473 GCA_043786185.1 Burkholderiales bacterium | reverse complement strand
CGCTTCGAGCGGCACGTTGGAATAACTGGCGATGCCCAGCGTACGCAGGGCCACCTGTGCTTCGGTACAGAAGGTGCCGCCGGAAAACAGACCGCGGAGGTAGCGCTGGCCCGGCGCCAGACGCAGCGCCGGCAATGCGCTGTCCACCATGGGCGCGGCCGGGCGGTCAAGGGAGTACGCCACGCAAGCCGAAGCACATGCGTAAAGATCGTCGGTCTGCGTCACGTTGGACGGCGTCGTTTGGCGCGCACCGCCCAGGAAGCACAGCACCACCGGCTTGCCGGCACGCCCGGCGCGCTCGATTACCGCCTGCATTACAGCGGGCGCCGGCGGTTTTGACACAATTCCGATGACCTTGGTGGACTGATCCGCAGCCAGAAGGTCGAGCGCCATCAGCATGCTGATGCCGCCAATTTCAGCCTTGACGTCGCGACCACCGGTGCCGATGGCATGGCTCACCCCCGCCCCCTGCAGGTGCACCTGGCAGGCGACCTCCTGCAGACCGGTGCCGGAGGCGCCGATCAGTCCGACGTTGCCGCGGCGCACCACATTGGCAAAACCCAGCGGCACACCGCCTACGATCGCGGTGCCGCAGTCCGGTCCCATGACGATCAGGCCATGGCGTCGGGCGAGCTGCTTGATGGCCAGCTCCTGTGCCATCGGCACGTTGTCGGAGAACAGAAAAACGTTGAGGCCGGCTTTCACCGCCTTGAGCGCTTCGGCGCCGGCATATGCACCCGGTACCGAGATCTGCGCCAGGTTGGCCGCGGGATTGCCGGCCGCTCCCAGCCCCATGGTGATGCTGTGCGCGGGAATCACGCGCGCCTCGCCGGACGGTTTTGCAATCGCGGTCAGCGCCGCGTCGATCGCCTCGAACGCTGCCGCTAAGGCTTGCTCCGAGTCGCTCTCGACCACCACGATCAGGTCGCTGGGGCCGGCGGCGGCCGCTTGCCCGGCCAACAGACCGGTTTCGTCGAGGATTTCCTTGTTGGCCGGCGTTCCCATGACCAGCGTCGCGCGCTGGATCGCAGGATCCTGCAGCAGCTTTTCGGCCATGCGCATCAGCGCCACCGAATCCTTGTAGAGATTGGGTTTGATCCTTGTTTGTGCTGGCACGAAAGACCTTGCGAAAGTAGGGGTAGGGAGCGGGTCAGGCGGTCAGCATGCCGCCGACCACCTTGTTGAATCCGTTGTCGACGTACGTGATCTCGCCGGTGATGCCTGCGGCGAGATCGGAGAGCAGAAAGGCCGCTACATTGCCGACGTCGTCAATGCTGACATTGCGGCGCATGGGCGCGTTTTCCTCGACGAACTTGAGTATTTTCGAGAATCCGCCGATGCCCATCGCAGCAAGGGTCTTGATCGGGCCGGCCGAGATGCCGTTGACGCGCAGGCCGCGCGGCCCGAGGCTGCCTGCCATGTAGCGTACCGCCGCTTCCAGGCTCGCCTTGGCCAGACCCATGGTGTTGTAGTTCGGCACCACCCGTTCGGCGCCCAGATAAGTGAGCGTCAACAAGGCGCCAGCGCGGCCCTGCATCAGAGGCATGGCTGCCTTGGCCAGCGCGGCGAAGCTGTAGCTGGAGATGTCGTGGGCGATGCGAAAGGCGTCGCGCGACATGCCGTCGAGGAAGTCACCCTCGATCGCCTCCTTCGGGGCGAAGCCGATCGCATGCACTAAGCCATCCAGGCCGTCCCAGCGGGCGCCTAGCGCGGCGAACACCGCGGCGATTTGCGCGTCGTCAGCCACGTCGCACGGGAAGGTAAGGGTCGAGCCGAACTCGGCGGCGAAGCCGCGAATGCGCTCCTCAAAACGTTCACCCTGGTAAGTGAATGCCAGTTGCGCCCCCTGCTTGTGGCAGGCGCGGGCGATGCCATAGGCGATCGAGCGGTTGCTCAGTACCCCGGTGATCAGAATTCGCTTTCCTTCGAGAAAACCCATTGCCCGCTCCGCCGGAATTTTGTAAGCCTGCAATTATAAGGTTCGCCCCGAACCGGCCCCGATTCGCTACACTTCGCCGATGCTCAATAGCGCTTTACAGCGTCGCGGCCAAATCGCCGGACGCATCGCCTTGGCTGCGACGCTATGCCTGTCGGTGCTCACCGTGCAAGGATGCGGCGAGATATGGAACAACCCGTATGCGGCCGCGGGACCGCGTGACAACACGCTGTACACCTCATTCTCGGAGCGTCCCAAGCATCTGGATCCGGCCAAATCATATACCGAGGATGAGGCCGCCTTCAACGCGCAAATCTACGAGCCGCCATTCCAGTACCACTATTTCAAGCGTCCGTATGAGTTGGCGACCGGAACCGCGCTTGCTTTGCCCAAGCCGCGTTACCTGGATGCCGCCGGCAACGTGCTGCCGGCCGATGTGCCGGCGTCGAGGATCAAGAGTTCGGTATATGAAATTCGCATACGGCCGGAGATTCGTTACCAGCCGCATCCTGCGTTTGTCGCGGCCAATCGCCAGCTTTCACGGGACGCGATCGCGCGCAACTTCAGCATGGCCGATTTCGGCGCCACCGGCTCACGCCTTCTGAGCGCGGACGATTACGTCTACCAGATCAAGCGTCTGGCGCATCCGCGCGTGAATTCGCCGATTTTCGGCCACATGGCGGATTACATTGTCGGCTTGAAGGAATATGGCGAAACCTTGAAGGGCGTGCAGAAAAAGCTGGAAGGCGAGCGCGGTCGCGAGGCCTGGATTGATCTGCGCGGCTTCGATCTCGCCGGGGTCAGGCTGATCGATGCGACCACCTTCGAGATCACCGTCAAGGGCAAGTACCCGCAGTTCCTGTTCTGGATGGCCATGCCGTTTTTTGCGCCCGTACCCTGGGAGGTGGACCAGTTCTACGCACAAGCCGGGATGGAGGAGCGCAACTTCAGCCTCGATTGGTATCCGGTGGGCACCGGGCCCTACATGCTGACCGAGAACAACCCGAATGCACGCATGGTGTTGTCACGCAATCCGAATTTTCGCGGCGAACCCTACCCGTCGGAAGGTGAGCCCGGCGATCGCGAGGCGGGGCTGCTCAAGGATGCCGGCAAGATCATGCCGTTCATCGACCGCGTGGTATTCACGCGTGAAAAGGAGACGATTCCGTACTGGAACAAATTCCTCCAGGGCTACTACGATCGCTCCGGCATCGACTCGGACAATTTCGACCAGGCGGTGCGCTCGGGTGTCGAAGGCGAAGCCGGCCTGACGCCGGAAATGGAGGCACGCGGCATTCTATTGCGCACCTCCACGGCCACTTCGTCCTCGTTTCTGGCTTTCAACTGGCTTGATCCGGTGGTCGGTGGCGCCGACCCCAAAAATGCCGAACGGGCGCGCAAAATCCGCCAGGCCATCACCATCGCGATCGACATCGATGAATTCATCTCGATCTTTCGCAATGGCCGCGGCATCGCCGCGCAAGGCCCGCTGCCGCCCGGAATCTTCGGCTTCAGGGAAGGCAATGCGTCGATCAATCCGATCGCCTACGAAATCAGGGAGGGTAAGGCGGTGCGTCGGCCGATCGCCGAAGCCAAGCGCCTGCTGGCCGAAGCCGGGTATCCGGCCGGGCGCGATGCCGTCAGTGGCCGCCCGTTGGTATTGGCACTCGATGTGCGTGACGGCGGCCCGAGCGACAAGGCGCGCCTGGACTGGTATCGCAAGCAATTCGCGAAGATCGACATACAGCTCGATGTGCGCGGCACCGACTGGAACCGGTTGCAGGAGAAAGTGCGCAAGGGCAATACGCAAATGTTCTTCATGGGCTGGAATGCCGACTATCCCGACCCGGAAAACTTCCTGTTCATGCTGTATGGCCCCAATTCTGTGGCCAAAAGCGGTGGCGAGAATCGCGCCAATTACGAGAACCCGGCGTTCGACGCCCTTTTCGAGAAGTTGAAGGCGATGGACAACGGCCCGCAGCGCTTAGGCGCGATCGAGGAGGCGGTCAAGGTGTTGCATGTCGATGCGCCCTGGGCCTGGGGCTTTCACCCCAAGAGCTATGGGCTGGCACATGCCTGGGTCGGCAACAGCAAACCCAACGAGATGGCGCGCAATGGCATCAAATATCAGCGCATCGACAGCGAACTGCGCGCCCGCATGCGTGCGCAATGGAACGGCGCATTGGTGTGGCCGTTCGCGCTGCTGCTGATCGCGCTGGCCGTGCTGGCGTGGCTGGGCTTGCGCTACTGGCGGCGCGCCGAAGCGGCGGTGGCGCTTAAGCGCGCGCAACGCGCATGACGGCCTACCTGATTCGCCGCCTGTTCTACGCCGTCCTGATCCTGATCGGCGTCAACCTGATCACCTTCTGGTTGTTCTTCAAGGTCAACACGCCTGACGACATCGCACGCATGCAATTGGGTGCCAAACGCGTGACCCCGGAGGCGATCGCCAAATGGAAGATCGAGCGCGGCTACGACAAGCCGCTGGTGTACAACGCCGCGGCCGAAGGTAGCAAGCGTTTCACCGACACCATCTACTTCGAGAAGTCGGCGGCGATGTTCCTGCTGGATTTCGGGCGGGCCGACGACGGCCGCGATATCTGGAACGAGATTCGTACACGCGCCGGTCCCAGCCTGGCGGTGCAGTTGCCAGTATTCATCGTTGGCCTGGGTCTCAACATTTCGTTCGCCTTGCTCTTGGCCCTGTTCCGCGCGACGCGCTTTGATTTCGCCTCGCAGGTGTTCCTGGTGGCGATGATGTCGATCTCGAGTTTGTTTTTCATCATCGCAGGGCAGTATGTGTTTTCCAAGCTTTGGCATCTGGTGCCGATTTCCGGCTACGCGGGCGGCGTCGACAGTTTCAGGTTTCTGGTGTTGCCGGTGACCATCGGCGTATTCACCAGCTTAGGGGGCGCTACCCGCCTGTATCGCACCATCTTCTTAGAGGAAATGGGGCGCGACTATGTGCGCACCGCGCGTGCCAAGGGCATGTCGGAACTCACCGTGCTGTTCCGCCATGTGCTGAAGAACGGCATGATTCCGATTCTTACCGGCGTGGTGGTGGTGATCCCGGGCCTGTTCATCGGCAGCCTGCTGACCGAATCGTTTTTCGGCATTCCCGGCTTGGGCAGCTACACCATCGAGGCGATCCAGGCGCAGGATTTCGGCGTGGTGCGCTCGATGGTGTTCATCGGTTCGGTGCTCTACATCATTGGCCTGGTGCTGACCGACATCTCGTACACGCTGGTCGATCCGCGCGTGAGGCTGCCGGGATGAACTTCCTGCCGGTATTCCTGTGGACCGACCTGCTGCTGTTTCTGCTGCTGGCGGTGTGTGCTGCCTACGCCCGCCATGCGGCGCGCCATGCGCATCTGCGCGCGCCCTGGGTGCGAGTGCGCCAGAACCCGGTCGGCATGGCGGCGGCGACGCTGCTGGCGGCGTTCGCCCTGATCGGGGTTCTGGATTCCATGCACTACCGGCCGGCGCTTGAGGCGAAACCCGGCACTGCCGGCAAAACGCAATATTCGGTCGAGGTCAGGAGCGTGCTCGACCTGTTGGCGCAGTCAGTGCTGGGACCGATGGCGGGCAAGAGCGAAAAAACCTACTCCGCGCCCCTGGCGACGCATGGCTTTTCGCGCGAGGCGCGTGAAGTCACCGACGCCAACGGCGTGATACGGACCGTGCGCGAATTTCCACGACTGGTCAATGGCGGGGCGCATCTGGCGGACCCGGTGCGTGAACGCAGCGCCGATGTCGCGGTGCATGCTGCGTGCGGACTGGCGCTGGGATTCATGGTCTGGCTGGCGCTGGCTTTGTCGATTCTCGCCGCAGCAGAA
This sequence comes from Burkholderiales bacterium, assembly GCA_043786185.1. Taxonomy (GTDB): domain Bacteria; phylum Pseudomonadota; class Gammaproteobacteria; order Burkholderiales; family JAEUOS01; genus JAEUOS01. The sequence continues at coordinate 701 of JAYVWK010000074.1, read as the reverse complement.
GGACGCGCTGCCGGCGGTCTGGGACTTGCCTGGCGTGCCGCCTGGAGTGGAGAAGGTGCGCGACCGTGGCGCGCGATTATGCTGACACTCCTGGCGATCTGCCTGTTCGCCGGCTTGGCCGCCACCCTGGGCAGCCGCTATCACCTGTTCGGCACCGACAAGGTCGGGCAGGATGTGCTGGTCTTAGCCTTGAAGAGCGTGCGTACCGCGCTCATGATCGGCACCTTGACCACACTTGTGATGCTGCCACTTGGCGTGCTGCTGGGTATCGCGGCGGGTTATTTCGGCGGCTGGGTCGACGACCTGATCCAGTATGTCTACACCACGCTCAATTCGATTCCGGGCGTGCTTCTGATCGCCGCCGCGGTGCTGATCATGCAGGTGACCATCGAGGCCAATCCGGCCTGGTTCCAGACCGCGGTCGAGCGCGCGGATTTTCGGCTGCTGTGCCTGTGCGTCATTCTCGGGGTAATGAGCTGGACCGGCCTGTGCCGCCTGATGCGCGGCGAGACCTTGAAGCTGCGCGAACTCGAGTATGTGCAGGCGGCCCGTGCCTTTGGCGTCTCGCGCCTGGCGATCGTGGTGCGCCACATCCTGCCCAATGTGATGCATCTGGTGATCATCAGCGCGGTGATGGATTTCTCCGGCATGGTGCTGACCGAGGCGGTGCTCTCGTATGTCGGCGTCGGTGTCGATCCCTC
>JAYVWK010000073.1:0-16140 GCA_043786185.1 Burkholderiales bacterium | reverse complement strand
GGCGCGCATTCGTCTCGCCGGCGAGGTGCGCAGTCCGATCGATCCGGACCCCGCGGTGTGCCGTTTTTACGGACGTTGCGGCCAGGGATTTGCGCGCTGCGCCGCCGAAATGCCCTTGTTGCGTGATAGCGGTGAAGGTCGTACCGTCGCCTGTCACCTGCCTTGACAACATGAACCCTGCAACGAAACGGGTGCGCGCGTTGCGGCCGCGCCGCGCCGCCGCGAGTCGAAGTGTCGAAGTTGCCGCGGTCAAGGGCGCCGGGCTGGCAACGCGGGTGCACGAACGCATCAAGGGCGAAATTTTCGATTTCCGCCTGATGCCGGGCGATCGTTTCACTGAAAGCGAAGTGGCCGGGCGCATGCAGGTAAGCCGCACCCCGGTGCGGGAAGCCCTGTATCGGCTTGAATCGGAAGGTTACCTCGATGTGATGTTCCGCAGCGGCTGGCGCGTGCGTCCGTTCGACTTTCAGATGTTCGAGAACTTGTACGACGTACGGGTGGTGCTGGAGGTTGCGGCGCTGCGCCGCTTGTGCGAGATGCCCGAGCAGGCGTCACTTGCGGAACTCAAGGCCATATGGCTGGTGAGCCCCCAGGAACGCATGACTGACGGGCGGGCCGTCGCGGCCGCGGATGAAGGCTTTCATGCGACCCTGGTGGCCGCCACCGGCAACCGGGAGATGGCGCGCATTCATCACGAGGTGACAGAGCGCATCCGCATCATTCGCCGCCTGGATTTCACCCAGGAAAGAAGGGTGGATGCGACCTACCAGGAGCACGCGAAGATCCTGCGCGCCGTACTGCAGCGCAAAGTCGATCATGCACAGCTGCTTTTGAAGGCGCACATCGAGCAAAGCAAGGCCGAGGTACGCAAGATCACGCTGCACATGCTGCATCTGGCGCGTACAGGAGCGCAATGAGGTTTTCGCACCGCCGCGCGAGCGGTCGGCGGTAGCGGGGTGCGCGCTGGTGTTCCATGCCAATGACATCATTACAGTGGATAATCGCGCTTTGATACAAGCTTGTTGGCTAAGGGATGCGGCCCAATCATTGGCTCCGGGACGCCACCATCGAGGTTCAACTGCTGTTGCTGGCCTGCGTGGTGGCTCTACCCTTGTGCGGCTTGACCGCTTATGGCGCTCTGCGCGAACTTGCGCTGGGCGAGACCGAGGCGCTTGAGCGCGCGGCGACCCGCGCCCTGCGGGTGGCGGGCGCTGTGGATGACCAGATATTCAAGGTCGATGCGCTGCTGGCGTCACTCAGCGGTTCGGTGTTGTTGCGTCCCGACGAGAACCGCCGTGCCGCGGCGGCTGTGGCTGCCGTGCATGCGCAGTTGCCGCTGGCCTTTGGCGGTCTGCGCTTGAATGGCATGGACGGTTTGCCGATCTTCAGTGCCAACGGCGCGCGCGGTTCCATCGCCGACCGGCGCTATTTCATCCGCGCGTTGGCATGGCCAGGGCTTGCGATCGGCGAGGCCACGCGGGTGGTAGGCGCGGATGACTGGACTCTGGGGCTGGCGCGGCAGATCGTCGGCGAGGGCGGCAGTCCGGCAGGGGTGGTCTCGCTTGTGACCCGCCTTTCAGGCCTGCAGAAATTGCTCGATGATGGCAGCCTGCCGCCGGGTGCGGTGGTCACGCTGGTCGACGAACAGGGTGTGGTGTTGGCCCATACGCGGGAATTCGCGACCTGGGTGGGCCGCAAGCTGGAGGATGCTTCGGAGTTCGCGGCGGTAGGCAACGTGGTGCGATCCGCCGAGTTGCGTACCTCGGCCGATGGCGCCGAGTGGGTAGCCGGCCATGCGACCTTGAGCGCCGCGCCCTGGCATGTGCACGTCAGCATTCCGGCGCGCGAGGCGCTGGCGCAGGCGCGCAACGAATTCCGCTGGACCATGGGCTTGATGCTGGCCTTGCTGCTCACCTCGCTTACCATCGCCTGGCGCATCGCACGCGGGTTGGCGCAACCGCTGGGCATGCTTGCCAGTGATGCTTTGCGCTTTGCCGGCGGCGACCTCACGCATCGCAGCGCCGTGCCGGCCGGCGGCGAGGTCGGGCGTCTGGCGAGGGCGCTCAATCGCATTGCCGACACTACCGTGTCGCGCGAAGCCGAATTGCGCGACGGCGAAGCGAAGTTTCGGGCCATGGTCGAAGCTTCACCGGTCGGCATCTTTCTGGCGCGTCTGGACGGCAACACCAATTACACCAATCCGGCTTATCTGCGCATCCTCGGCCTGTCGGCCGACGAGGCGCGAGACCTGGGCTGGATCCGCGCGATTCACCCGGAAGACCGCGACGCGGTGGCGTCCGCCTGGCACAAGTCGATCGGTTCGGGCTCACCGTATCGGGGGCATGGCCGCTATCTGCATGGCAACGGCAAGATCGTCTGGTGGCAGGTGCGTACCGCCGAAGTGCAGGTCGGCGAGAAACTGGTGGGTTTGGTCGGCATGGTGGAGGATGTCACCGAAGTGCGCGAGGCGCAGGCGGCACTGGCTGACAGTGAACGTCGCTACCGCGCGATGTTCGCTTCCAATCCGCAGCCGATGTGGGTGTACGACATAGAGACGCTGCGTTTTCTCGACGTCAACGATGCCGCTGTCGCGCACTACGGTTACAGCCGCGACGAGTTTCGCGCTCTCACGGTACTGGAAATCCGTCCCGAAGAGGACCGCATGCAGTACGAACGGCCCGGCATGCCGAGCGCGATCGGCACGGTGATGCAGGGCATGCGCCGGCATCGGCGCAAGAATGGGCGCCTGATCGAAGTCGAAGTCGCTTCGCACGATCTGATGTTCAAGGGCCGGCGCGCGGTGCACGTGCTGGTCAACGACGTCACCGAGCGGGCGCGGGTCGAGCGCGAGATACTGAGCTTGAACGTCGAGCTGGAAGAACGGGTTGCGGCACGCACGGTCGAGCTGACCGCGGCCAACAATGAACTTGAGGCCTTCACCTACTCGGTCGCGCATGACTTGCGCGCCCCCTTGCGCGGTATCGACGGTTTCTCCGCGCTGCTCGTTGAGCACAGTCGCAGCAGGCTGGATGCTGACGCTGCCACCTACGTGGAACGCATTCGTGGCGCCAGCCAGCGCATGGGGGCGATGATCGCCGACCTGCTCGATCTTTCGCGCGTTTCGCGCAGCGAACTCTACCGGCTCCCGGTGGATCTCTCGACCATGGCCTGCGAAATCCGCGACGAGTTGCAGCGGCTCCAGCCGGTGCGCGCGGTGAACTGGGATATCGCTCCCGATCTGCGCGCCAAGGGCGATCCGGGTCTGATTCGTCTGGTGCTCGACAATCTATTAGGCAATGCGTGGAAGTACAGCGCGGAGGCGGCCAGTCCGAGCATCGCCTTCGGACGCCGTCTCGGAGCGGACGGCCGGGCCGAATTTTTTGTGCGCGACAACGGGGTAGGGTTCGATATGCAGTACGCAGGCAAGCTGTTTTCGGTGTTTCAGCGCCTGCATTCAGCCGAGAAATACGAGGGTACGGGGATCGGCCTGGCTACGGTCAAACGCATCATCGAGCGGCATGGTGGCGGTGTGCGCGGCGAGGCAACCCTGGGCCGCGGCGCGACATTCTCCTTCTGGTTGCCAAACGACTGATCGCACCACCTGCCACCGCAGAGGGTGCCTGGCGCCCTCATGGGGGCGGGACGAAGTCGGGTACTGCGGAGCTTGGTTGCGGCCTTTGAGCCGCGGGCGCTACGGCGTCGGTCGCATGGCATCGTCTGCACGGTCGCTGCGGCGGCTCGCGGCGCCCAGCACCACCCGAAAGCGCAGCGGCAAAAATACATTGCTGTAGTCGGGCTCAAGGGCATTCTGCGTCAGGCATCCCGGACACTGTGCGGTCCAGACGCCGCCAGCAAGGCGTGGCGGATCGAGTGGCCGGGTGTCGCAAGTGGCGCAATTCAGAATCTGCATCGTGCACTCCCTCATCGACGCCTAGGTCCAGGCGCTGGTGAATTCATTATGCTTGGCTTGCGTGCTGCGTGGTGTGCGAAATGACACAGGTCACAGTTATTAACGATGGTCGGGCTGGATTTCTTGAGCGAAATCGATGCTGCGCTGCGGTGATTGAAGGCTTTGGCGCGACATCAGTGCCCAGCATGACCGCTCATCGGACTGTGGTTGTGGTTCGCCGCACTGCCGCATGTACCGCTGGCGGACATGACGGCCATGGGCTTCAGCGGGCCGATCTTCATCATGATCGGTGCTTATCTGTTTTTTCGCGAGCCGATGCGCTGGGCTCGCTGGCTCGCCGCAGTCATCGGTTTTGCCGGCGTGCTGATCGTGGTGGCGCCGAAGTTGTCGGGCACCGGCGCTTACTTTCACCCGGGTGATGCTGGCGTCCGCCCCGGTCTTCGCCGCGTCTTTTCTGTTGACCAAGGCGCTTACCCGCAGCGAAAGCGCGGGTGTCATCGTGGTCTGGCAGGGCGTCTCGGTCGCACTTTTCAGTCTGCCGCTGGCTGCGCTCCACTGGCAACCGGTGGCAGCTTTGCAATGGCTTGGATTCGTTGTGTGCGGCATTCTCGGCAGCGCCGGCCACTATTGCCTGACCCGGTCGATCCATGTGGCCGATATTTCCGCGACCCAGTCAGTCAGGTTTCTCGATCTGATCTGGACTTCGTTTCTGGGTTGGCTGTGGTTTGCCGATGTGCCGACCTTGTCGGCCATCAGCGGCGGTGCGGTGATCGCGGTATCCACCTTTTGGATCGCGCGACGCGAGGCGCGCGCGGCGCGTGGCTGATGGCTTGCGGCGCACCGGTTGCGTGCCACGCAGCGCCCGCCACTGCGCTCCGCAAGGGTCTGCTCCCGACCTGCCACGGTTCGTTGCAGGGGCGGTGCGTCAGACGTTCGACTGACCTTCGGCAACCAGCAGCCGGGCCTGCTGCGCCGGCATGTTGAGCAGAAAACCCAGGGCGCTGTAGTCGTCGGGCAACGCGGGGTTGTCCCAGCCGTCGGCCGAGTGCCGGGCCAGGGCGATAGCCAGGGTTACGGTGCGAACCTGCGGGTCGCGCGCGGCATGATCGTCGGTGATGCGTACCAACAGTTCCGGCAGGCGCCAGCGCTGCATCAGAGCCTGTTGCAGTTCGTTGACGCCGACATTCAGGATGTCTCGCTGTGCCTCGATGCTGCGCAGCCCCGGATTTTGTGCAAGCTTCTGCTGCACCGCGCCGGCCAGCGCTGGTGCCACGCACCACAGGAGGACTTCTGTGAAATCGTGCAGCAGGGCGGCGGTATAGATGAGTTCGGCATCCATATCGTTGCGTCGCACGGCCCATTCGAAGGCATAGTCCGCCGCCCGCTGCGAGCGGCTCAGCACCGCGCTTAGGCCCTGCTGCCAATGCTGCGTATGGCCAGCGGGCGGCGCGATCGGCTGCACGGCGCCGAAGGCGCGAAAGAAGGGCGACAGTCCCAGCATGAGTATGCTGCCGGTCAGGCTTTCAACGTCGGTCAATTGGGTGCGCCGGCGCAGGCTCGCCAGATGCCGATACAACTTCACACTCATCAGCGGATCGCGCATCACGATTGCGGCGATTCCCTGGGCGTCGGCACTGTCCTGGTCGGCGTTGAGCACGGCCAGTTCGGCTGCGGTTTCCGGCAGCACCGGAATCTCCATCCGCGAAAGCGTGTCGCTCCACGCCGCAAGGTCGCGCAGTGGAGTCGAGACAAGCATGGTCATGTTCGTGCGCCCGGCATTAAGCCCTCCTTAAGCCCTGCATCCCGGTTAACGGCGTTGTGGCGTGCAACTTGAAAAGCGGCCCGCGCGGTTGTAGGTCTGAGAGAAGATCGCGACGCTTTGTTCCCGACGCGGCGGGTTCGGCGCTGCGATCACTCCCTTCTCAAAACACTGAACAAGCCCGCAGGTCGAGAATGCCGCTTTCGCAAGCTGCTGAATCGAAGGGGCTGTTCGTTAAAGAGTCCTCATTGGAGGAACTTGTTCAGCGTTTTCTTAACCGCACGCCTGAAAAGCGCCGTCCCGGCCGATGCCCTGTCCTGTGGGACGAAAAAACACGGCATGGCTTGTCAGTCCTTGACGAACAGGGTCTGTAGCGGTTCCGTACCTGCCTGCCGGCTCCAGTGCCCATGGACGTTCGCATCGAAGCTTGCCCCGGCCGGCAGAACGTCGGCAGAGAAGAAATGCTGCCCGGGCAGGAACATGCGAGTGCTGCCGTCCTGCAAGCCGATCTCCATTTGCCCGCGCAGTACGAATACCCACTGCGGTACCTGCGTGCAGTGGAAGTGGCTGCGAAAACCGACCGGGCTTTCGCGCAACTGGTAGCCGACAGCCGGATAAATGGGTGACAGCATGGACTGGGGCGAGCCTTCCGGCAGCGCGACGCTTTGTTCGCGAAAACGCGCGCGCCCGTCGGTGTCGGTGAATAAAACTGTTTTGACGAAAGAGGTCATCGGCTGATCGGTGTAAAAATTCCCGGCGGCGTGCGGCTGCGATGTTGGTTTCAGGCACTGCGCAGGCAATGGTGTGAGGTGCGGCTAAGCGGACGGAAATCCGCTTTACGCTCTTGCCAACGGCGCCTATCAAAGCTTGCTTGTCGAGACGCCGCTTGAATCATACCGTGAGCGACACTGCGGCAAAGCACGGCTGTGGCGGGCGTCACGCAAGGCTTCCATCCGCTCAGGGCCGGCGTGTCGAAGTCCGCAATCCGCATCGCGATGCATTCGGCCCGGCATGCCGGCGGCCGGCAGGCCCGCGGCCGTTCTCAGACGCTGCGTTGCATGCCAAGTTCGCCGCGTTCGAGCGTGCGCAACCCGCTCTCGCGCAGGCCGTGGAAAAGCTTGTCATCGCCCTCGGCCAGGAGGTCCGGTAGCAGTTGGGGCTGGTGCGTGGTCGCCCATTGTCGAAACCGCTCCTTGAGCGCCGCAAAGCGTGAATCCCGCGCCGCTTCCGCCAACTCCAGCAGTCGCGCCCAGACCCATGCGCGCGGCTGCTCGCCGACACGCTCGATGAGCATGCCGATCACCCGGTCGTGGTCGCCGTTCAGAATGCACAGATCAACGTAGCCTGCCAGATCCTCGTCGGACAATTCAAGGGTGGAGAGCGCTATTGATTCGATCAGGTCGGCGCTGCGCTCGCGGAAATGCCGCTGGTCTAAGGGCGTCATGCTGCGCGAGTTTCCGAGCAGACTGCTGCTTGGGGCTGGTGTTTGCACGTCTGCATTGGAGCCGCGTGCGGTCAGCGCAGGTTGGGACGGCGCTACTGCGGCAGGCGATCTGGGCGCCGGCGCCGGCTTGTTGGCGATCATCGCGCGGATGCTTGCCACTTCGGCTTCCTGCACCGCACGCGGAATGGCCGGAAGCTTGATCGCGGTGTCACGCAATTCCATCAGTTGGGAGGTCGGCATTGGCTGCGTCAGAACAGTGTTCACCAGCCCCGGAATCGCCGTCATGATCTCCCGCAGCGGGCTGCCTGCTGGAATTCGGTGCCGCACCGACAGCATTTCCTTGACCAAGACCAGCATCGAGTCGTAGGGGATGCGGATGCGCTCGCGGTTACGCCGTATGGTGTGCAGGAGATTGGCCACGTTTGGCAGTGCCAGCCGGGCATCCGGCAATCGCAGGATGGCCTTGAGGTCCAGAAGCAGCAGTTTTCGCTTTTGGGGATTGAGCGTGAACATGCACTGGATCGGTGCTTCCTTGGCGCTGCTGAAGCGGGCACGGACAAGTTTCCTGATGACTTCGAGCATCGGGCGTTCCTGGAATGGCGGTTCAGATCGGCGTCGAACCGGCTGGCAGACAACTGCTGCGCTGCGGCGCGAGTGTGAGGTGGTTCTGCGCCGCCAGTGGCGGCATGGATCGACGCCGGCTAAGTGATCTATCGGTCACAACGCACTGCGATGAGTCGGGCCCGGGATGCGGTGACGTATCCCCTGGACAGCGGCGACTCAAGCAGTCTGGCAAGAATGGTAAGCAGGCCGAGCATGGTGTGTCCGCGTAAATGGAAAGGTGACAAGACTCAAGCTGGTATATCGGCAGCCGGGCGGCGCGCTTGAGGCTGCAAGCCCGCGACCTTTATCGCTTTGTGACGCATGTCACGGCGCCTTTGGCGGCTTTAGAAAATTTCGGCATAGCTTTCGACAGCGGCCGCCACCTGAATTTTCCCCGCAGCGGCCAACTGCTCGAAGTTGCGCACCTGGTCGCGCCCGTTGCGCTTGGCGTAATAGAGCGCCTGGTCCGCGCGGCCGACCACGATCGAAGGCATGTCGTCGATGCGGATGCGGGTGTAGCCGATGCTGATGGTGACCTTGCCCACCTGGGGGAATGCGAAATTGGCGATGGCTGTTCGAAAGCGATCCAGCACCATCGCCGCACCGGCGCCGGAGCAAGGCGAGAGAACAATCACGAACTCCTCGCCGCCAAAGCGGAACAGGCGGTCTTCCATGCGGAAACCGCGCATCATCAGGCGCGACACCAGGATCAGGACTTCGTCGCCGTACAGATGACCGAAGCGGTCATTGACGCTCTTGAAATGATCGATGTCGACTACCGCCAGCCAATGATGTTCACCGGCACGCATGAGGCGCCGGTCACTCGCACCGTATGACGGATTCTCGCGGGCCGCGCGCTGCATCGCCAGCACGCGATCGATGCGCTCCTCGAAGGTTTTGCGGTTGAACAATCCGGTCAAGGTATCGCATTCGGCGTCGTTGATCAGATTGAGATGATTCTGATAGACCTTGAGGAAACTGCCGATCCACCAGGGGCGCAGCGAAGCCGCGTCGGCATAGCGCATCGTGACAATGCCCGCCAGGCCTTTGGGACCAAACAATCCGTGCGCGACCAGCGCTTCGCCCAGAACCAGCGATCCGGCATGCGCGCGGCCATCGCTCAAGTGCAGCGTTGCGGCCTCCAAGGTGGAGACGTCCACCGGCCAGGGTTCGTCGGCGTCGGCATAACTTGGCTCGCCGCCGGACTCGATGATCCAGGCAGGGGTCTGTTTGCTGCCGACCGGCAGATGCAGTACGACCTGCTGCGCCCCGCCGATATCGCCCAGAATGCGCATCATGGTGAGCGGCAGTTGTTCGTGGTCGCGCTCGCCGCTCAAGTGTTCGAGGGCGGCCAGAACCACCATCACCTCCGCCGGCATCGATTGCGCAACGGATCGGGTGGCGTCGCAGGCGCGGTCCTCAGGTTCGGCGCGTGCTTTTACCGGAGGAACGGGCATGAATGACCACGTTGCATGTACGCATAATCAGCTTTTACGGCAGTTGTGCGGGTAAGTTGAACTGATCGGCTGTAGGCGTGCGGCACGCTGGCGCTCGCATCCGGCGTGCCGGCATGACCGCGCCCAAGGCCTTGTCGGGGCAGGCGCCGCCTCTGGTTTTGCGACCCGCACCTCGCGGCAGTCGGGGCGAGGCGCAGTATCATGGTCGGCTTCGCTACCAGATGACCCTCAGACGCCATTGCGCGTGTCGCACCCGCACATCCCCGCCATGCCTGCAAACACCGTACAACCGATCCCGCAATGGCTTGGCGTGGTGCTGATGCTCTTGATTGCCAGCACTTTCGCCAGCAACCATGTAGCCGCCCGCGTGGCATTCGACCATGGCGCCAACGTGCTGACCGCGGTCCTGTTTCGTTCGGCCGGTACGGCGCTTGCGGTTCTGGCGCTGATGCGCGTGGCCGGGGTGCCGCTGCGGATCGCGGCCGGATCGCGCTGGCGCGTCATCGGCATCGGCGTTGCCCTGGCAATCCAGAGCGTGTGCCTGTATTCCGCGGTTGCGCGCATCCCGGCCGCGCTTGCCTTGCTGGTATTCAACATATTTCCCCTGTTGTTGGTGCTGTTCTCGTGGCTCACCGGCTCTGGCCGCCCGTCGCGACGGGTATTGGTGGTCATGCCGATAGCCCTGTTCGGCCTGACACTGGCGTTGGACGTTGGCGGCTGGAGCGGTGTCCGGCCGCAGGGGTTTTCGGGGCGCTGGGCGGAGATCGGTGTCGGCGTGGCGCTCGCGCTGGTTGCGGCCGTCTCCTTCGCACTCGCACTATTCCTCAGCAACCGCTGGCTTGGCAACATGGACGGACGCATGCGCAGCTTCGCCTCCATGTCCACGGTGACAGTGCTGGCGCTGGCGGTGGGGCTGGGCGGTGCGGGCTTCGCCCGGCCGCAAGATTTGACAGGCTGGGTTGCCATTGCCTTGCTCACGGTTTTTTACGGCGTTGCGTTCACTTCGCTGTTCGCGCTGTTGCCACGCCTGGGCACGGTGAACAACGCCGCGCTGATGAATTTCGAGCCGATTGCGCTGCTGTTCCTGGCCTGGGCGATACTGGGGCAGAGCGTCGCACCATTGCAGATTTTCGGGGCGCTTATCGTGATTGGGGCGGTTGTGGCGCTGGCCTCCGGCAAACGCTGATCGCCCCGGCATGCACGCTGGTAGCCGCTTATGGTCGACGGCGCCGAAGCCCTTGCGCGGCAGGCGCCCAGGCAATGCGGCGTGAGGCGTGCCTCAATACGGACAGCAGCTTTTCGGACTGGAGCATGTTGGACAAGCCCTGACCCAGGTTCTCGATTCAGACGTCGGCCGTGGCGGGCATCAATCCCAACCCTGGAGCACTTCAATGGCAATGCGCATCAATTCGATCGGCGGCTTTTCAGTGGAACGCTCCGCGATCAGGTTTCCGGGGGCGGACTTGCAGCGCCTTTGGCGGGCCCGATCTGAGGACGGTCTATATCGGCAGCCTGATGGGACCGCGCATTCCGTACTTCCGCGCGCCGGTGGCCGGGCCGCCAATGGTGCATTGGCGATGAGGGGGCAGCGCGCTGGCCGGCATGGCGCCACATGCCTCATCGCGATCGTGATGGCCTTGTGTCAGGGAATCGCGGCACACGCTGCCAACCTGTCCGCCGGACCGATGGCCGGTCATCGTGACGCGCAGTCCACCCTGATCTGGTTGCAGGCCGATGGCAGAGCCGTGGCGCGCATCGAGTATTGGCCGGATGCTGTAGACGGCAGGCGCGCGCTTTCGGCTCCTGCAACGCTCGATATCGACAGCGACTTCAGCGCGCAGATCGCGCTGGCCGGACTTGAGCCCGGCACTACCTACCGCTACCGGGTGCTGCTCGACGGGCGCGAAGTCAGGCTGCCGCAGGCCCTGTCGTTTCGCACCGAGGCGCGCTGGCAGTGGCAGCGCCACTCCTTCAACCCAGCCGTCGGCCATGTGCCGTCCGACTTCAAGGTGGCATTTGGCGCCTGCAGCTACATCAATGACCCGCCCAACGACCGGTCGCTGAAGCCCGGCGGACCCTACGGCGGCGAGATCGGCATTTTCGACAGCATCGCCGCGCAGCATCCTGATCTCATGCTGTGGCTGGGCGACAACACCTATTTGCGCGAATCCGACTACGGCAGCCGTTCCGGTATTGCGCGACGCTACCGGCGCGATCGCGGAATACCGGAACTGCAGGCCCTGTTGCGCACCGGCAACCACTATGCGATCTGGGACGATCACGACTTCGGGCCGAACGATTCCAATGCAAGCTATACCTACAAAGCCGACGCCCTGCGGATCTTCCAGCGCTACTGGCCCAACGGTGCATTTGGTCAGCCGGAGACGCCCGGTATCTTCAGGGTTGTAAGCCAGAATGATGCCGACTTCTTTTTGCTCGACGGGCGCTACCACCGCGATGCCGATGCAGCACGCGGGCTTGCGAACAAGAGCATGCTGGGCGCGGCACAGTTGCGCTGGCTGAAGAATGCGCTGCTGGCATCGACCGCCAATTTCAAGATCATCGTCTCGGGCAGTCAAGTATTGCGCAACGTGCCGCCGCGCATTGAGGGCTGGAGCAACTTTCCGGAAGAACGTCGCGAGTTCCTCGACTGGCTGGCCGACAATCGGGTTGCCGGCGTGATGTTTCTATCCGGTGATCGTCACCACACGGTGCTGACCAAAGTGGCGCGTGACAATGCGTATGCGCTGCATGACTTCACCTGTTCACCTCTGACGTCGGGCGTGCATCCCCCGGCGCGCAACGAGGACTTGACCCAAATCGACGAAGGTACGCTTGCCATCAAGCGCAATTTTTGCACGCTAGATTTCGCCGGCCCCTGGTCGGAGCGCCGCATCTTGCTGCGCGCGTTCGATAGTGGCGGTGTCGAGCTTTGGAGGCGTGAAATGGGCGCGCGCGATTTGCGGTACGCGAAGTAGGGCATGGCGGGTGTTGCGCGCGCTGTTGCCGCGAGCGGCGCCGGTCTTTGGTGTAAACTTCAAATTTCCGAAGACGTCATCTCATGACCAAATACGTTTTCGTCACCGGCGGTGTGGTTTCTTCCCTCGGCAAGGGCATAGCCGCGGCGTCGCTGGCGGCGATTCTCGAATCGCGCGGGATCAAGGTTACCAACCTCAAGCTCGACCCTTACATCAACGTCGATCCGGGCACTATGAGCCCGTTTCAGCATGGTGAAGTGTTTGTCACCGAGGATGGTGCCGAAACCGACCTCGACCTCGGCCACTACGAGCGTTTCTCGTCGGCGCGCATGCGCCGCTCCAACAACTTCACCACCGGCCAGATCTACGAATCGGTGATCAAGAAAGAGCGGCGCGGCGAGTATCTGGGCCGCACGGTGCAGGTGATTCCGCATATTACCGACGAGATCAAGGCCTTCATCCGCAAGGGCGCCGCCGAGGGCACGCCAGACGAGGCCGAGGTGGCGATCGTCGAGATCGGCGGCACCGTGGGCGACATCGAATCTTTGCCGTTTCTGGAAGCGATCCGGCAAATGGGTCTTGAGGGCGATCGCTCCGACACCTGCTACCTGCACCTGACCCTGGTGCCTTACATCGCTTCGGCCGGCGAGATCAAGACCAAGCCGACCCAGCATTCGGTCAAGGAATTGCGCGAGATCGGCATCCAGGCCGACGCTCTTCTGTGCCGCTCGGACCGCGCGATTCCCGATGAGGAGCGCAGGAAGATCGCCTTGTTCTGCAATGTGGCGGCCAAGGCGGTGGTGTCGGTATGGGACGCGCGCTCGATTTACCAGGTGCCCGCCATGCTGCATGAGCAGATGCTGGACGAGATCGTGTGCCACAAGCTGGGCATTCTCGCCAAGCCCGCGAATCTGGCCGAATGGAAAAATCTGGTCGAAGCGCTCGAGCATCCGCGCGAATCTGTGACCATTGCGATGGTCGGCAAGTATGTCGACCTGGCGGACTCATACAAGTCGCTGAACGAGGCCTTGATCCACGCCGGCATTCATACCCGTTCCAAAGTCAATGTGCGCTATGTCGATTCGGAAGCCTTGGGCGACGCCGACCTGCATGCCGTCGCCCAGGCACTGGCCGGTGTCGATGGCGTGCTGGTGCCCGGCGGCTTCGGTGTGCGCGGGGTGGAGGGCAAGATCAAGGCGATCCGCCATGCGCGCGAGAACAGGATTCCCTATCTCGGCATTTGCCTGGGCATGCAGTTAGCGGTGATTGAGTACGCCCGCAACAAGGCCGGGTTGGCGGGCGCCAACAGCACCGAGTTTGATGCTGAAACGCCGCATCCGGTGGTCGCGCTGATCACCGAGTGGCAGGACCGCGATGGCCGGGTTGCGCGGCGCAGCAGCACCTCCGACATGGGGGGCACCATGCGCCTGGGTTCGCAGCCAGCCGATGTCGTAGCCGGCACCCGGGTAGCGGCAATCTATGGCAGTGCCACGGTGCAGGAGCGACATCGCCACCGCTACGAAGTCAACAATCATTACCTGCCGCAGATCGAAGCCGCCGGGCTGGTAGTGTCCGCACGTGCCAAGGCGGCATCCACCGGCGAGGCCCTGTGTGAATTGATCGAATTGCCCGATCACCCGTGGTTCGTCGGCTGCCAGTTCCACCCGGAGTTTTCGTCCAACCCGCGTCTGGGCCACCCGCTTTTCAAGTCCTATATCGAAGCGGCGCTCGCGGCCAAGGAGCGCAGCCGCGCTCCGGCCGTGGCCGCGGCCGCGGTGCAAGCTGCCGACCAGGCGGCCTGAAGTCCATGCAACTGTGCGGCTTCGATGTCGGGCTTACGCGACCGCTGTTCCTGATCGCCGGGCCTTGCGTGATCGAGTCGCGCGAGATGGCGATCGATATCGCCGGCAAGTTGAAGGAAATCACCGCTGCGCTCGGCATGCCCTATATTTTCAAGGCGTCTTACGACAAGGCAAATCGCAGCTCCGGCACCTCTTTTCGCGGCCTCGGGCGCGGGCGCGGCTTGGCCATATTGGCCGAGGTCAAGTCGCAGGTCGGCGTGCCGGTGCTGACCGACATTCACGACATCCCGGAGATCGAAGAAGTCGCCGCGGTGGTGGATGTGTTGCAGACCCCGGCATTCCTCTGTCGGCAGACCGATTTCATCCACGCCGCGGCGTCCGCCGGGCGCCCGGTGAACATCAAGAAAGGGCAGTTCCTGTCGCCCTGGGAGATGAAAAACGTGGTCGACAAGGCGCGCGCGGCCGCGCTGCGCGCGCGTCCGCATGATCCGGCGGCTGCGCACAACATCATGGTGTGCGAGCGTGGCGCGTCCTTTGGTTACAACAACCTGGTGTCCGACATGCGTTCGCTGGCGGTGATGCGCGAGACCGGTTGCCCGGTGGTGTTCGACGCCACCCATTCGGTACAGCAGCCCGGCGGCATGGGCGACCGCTCCGGCGGTCAGCGCGAATTCGTGCCGGTGCTGGCGCGTGCTGCGGTGGCGGCGGGGGTGGCCGGTGTGTTCATGGAAACGCATCCTGATCCCGAACGTGCCTTGTCCGACGGTCCCAATGCCTGGCCCCTCAAGCACATGCGCGGGCTGCTTGAAACCCTGATGGACTTAGACGCGGCGACCAAGAAGCGCGGCTTCGCCGAACTGGACCTTTGAGCGACACGCGTTGGCATTCGGAATTCGCAAACGATTATTGAAGGAGAAGCTGCTATGAGCGTAATTGTTGACATCATCGGACGCGAAGTCATCGACAGTCGCGGCAATCCAACCGTCGAGTGCGATGTACTGCTCGAATCGGGCTCGATGGGGCGGGCGGCGGTGCCTTCCGGTGCGTCGACCGGTTCGCGCGAGGCCATCGAGTTGCGTGACCTTGATGTTGCGCGCTATGGACGCAAGGGTGTGCGGCGCGCCGTGGGCCATGTCAACGGCGAGTTACGCCAGACCCTGGTTGGCATGGATGCCAATGATCAGGCAACGTTGGACGTGCGCATGGTGCAACTTGACGGCACCGTCAACAAAGCCCGCCTGGGCGCGAATGCCATGCTCGCGGTGTCGCTGGCTGTGGCCAAGGCTCGCGCTGCGGATCAGGGTTTACCGCTGTACCGGGCCTTCGGCGGCGCAGCGCCTTGGGTGCTGCCGGTGCCGATGATGAACATCATCAACGGCGGAGCGCATGCCGACAACAACGTCGACATCCAGGAGTTCATGATCCTGCCGGTGGCCGCGCCCAATTTTGCAGAAGCCCTGCGCTGGGGCACCGAGGTCTTTCATGCGCTCAAGGCGCAACTGAAGTCCTCCGGCATGATCACGGCGGTGGGCGATGAAGGCGGCTTTGCACCCAACCTGCCGTCGAACGCTGCCGCACTGGACGCCATCATGCGTGCGGTCGAGACAGCCGGGTTCCACGCTGGCAGGGACATCTGGCTCGGGCTGGTCGTGGCAAGCAGCGAGTTCTTCGAAGACGGCCACCATGTTCTGGCGGCCGAGAACAAACGCTAGGACGCCGAGCAGTTCTCGAACTGGCAGGCCAGCCTGGCGCGCCAGTACCCCATCCTGTGGATCGAAGACGGCATGGCCGAAGACGACTGGGTTGGCTGGAAGAGGCTGACCGACTTGCTGGGCGACACAGTCCAACTCGTCGGCGACGACCTGTTTGTCACCGACGCGACGACGCTCGCCAAGGGCGTGGCTGCAGGCGTGGCCAACGCCATACTGATCAAGCCCAATCAGATCGGCACGCTTACCGAAACGCTGTCGGCGATCGATCTGGCGGCAAGCGGTGGTGATGCCGCCGTGGTCTCGCATCGCTCGGGCGAGACCGAGGACACCACCATCGCCGATCTGGCTGTGGGTACCTCGGCCACGAAGATCAAGACCGGCTCGTTGTGCCGCTTGGACCGTGTTGCCAAATACAACCGGCTGCTGGTAATTGAAGATGAGCTGGGTGCTGAATGTACCTGTGCGGGCCGTCGCG
>JAYVWK010000072.1:0-3672 GCA_043786185.1 Burkholderiales bacterium | reverse complement strand
CGATCGACCGCGCTGTGGGCGCCCATAGCGGCCCGACGCACGACTCCGTCGTTGGGGTTGCCGCCGGTAGCGGCCGGAAAGCCGGCGTTGTTGCTGCTGCTGCTGCTAATGCTGCTGGTGCTTGGTTCCATCATCTGCTCCTTGGTTGACTTCAAAGTAGCGCGGATACGCAGGTGCGTGCCCGCTCGGTGAAAGAAAACGCTGCGTCGATTCGCATCAGCGCAGCGCCACTTGCGCCTTACTTCATGCGTGTTCCGACGACTTCGATCTCGACCCGCCGGTTGCGCGCCCGACCTTCGGCTGCGAGGTTGTCGGCGATTGGCACGGTTTCACCCTTGCCACCAGCCTGGATGCGGTTGGCATCGATGCCCTTGCCCACCAGATAGGCCTTGACCGCCTCGGAACGCCGGATCGACAGCTTCTGGTTGTAGGCGTTGCTGCCGATCGAATCGGTGTGGCCGACGGCGATGACCAAATCGAGATTGATGCCCTTGATCGACTTCACCAAATCGTCAAGCTTGGCGCGCGCCTCCGGTTTGAGGACCGACTTGTCGAAGTCGAAGAAGGTATCGACTGCGAAGGTGGCTCGCTGGGATGTGGTGGCCGGCGCCGGCGGTGTGGGCGGGGCTGGCGTCGGGGCCGGCGCTGGCGGAGGAGTCACCGCTGCCAGCGGAATCGGTGCCGGTGGCGGGTTGCATACATTGCGCCCGACAATGGCTTCATCGCATTCGCAATTGGCCATCTGCGGCGTCCAGTAGCCGGTGCGCCAGCACAGGTTGCCGATGCGCGGGTCACCGAAATTGGTGTTGCGGACAATCACGCCGCGGGCGTCCTGCACGTAGCCGTCCTTGCTGTTCTGGGCCTGAACGCCGGAGCACAAACTTAAGGCCAGTGCGGCCATCAGGAGGCTTAAGGGGAATTTTCTGTTGGTTTTCATGGTCTTCTCTCTTTAGTCTTTCTGAATCGCGCCGGATGTGTGCTTCACGGGCGGCACGCAGCGCTATTCGCTATTGCCCGTTTGTAAAGTTGGTCCTATCGGACCTGCCATCGCATCTCTGCATTGGCCGTACGCCGCTGCCAACACGGCGCTGGAAGCTCCATCTCGCGTGCGCAACGCAAGAGCGTCGCAAGGTTCGCAAGACAGGGGACATCCGGTGCCGCAGGGTCATGGAAACACCGGGGCGTTTCATGGTCTGTACGGCAGCGCACCTAGCGGCACGTAATGAAAGCGGCGGTCGGCAGATGAGCGGTGCCGGATATGTGTGTCGGCGAACGGATTGATCGTGACTGCCGTCGAATAATTGCCGGCACGTGGGCGCTTGCCAGCCGAGCGCACTTAATCGACCTTGAAAGAAAGGATGGAAGCCGCAATGCGCGCCAGGAATTGGATGCTGTGGGGGAGCGCGATAGTGTCGCTCCCGGTTCTGCTTGCGATTGTGTTCATCGCCATCGCCGGCTGGAATTGGCTGCGCGCGCCGCTCGAGCGCCAAGTGTTCGAGCGCACCGGGCGTGCGTTCAAGATCAATGGCGACCTGCGGCTGGTGTGGCATTGGCCGCGGCCGCACGTCGAGGCGGCCGCGGTTACTTTTGCCAATCCGGACTGGGCGCTGCAAAAGCAGATGCTGGCGGCCGATCTGGTGGACGTGACCATCGATCTGTCGCAAGCGCTGCATTGGAAGGTGGCGTTTCCGGATGTGCGGCTGGTGCGACCGCTGATTTATCTTGAGCAGGGCAGTGGCGGCCGCAAGAACTGGTTGCTCGATCTCGCTCAGCAGGATGAAGCCGCGCGCATTCGCATCGACCGACTGACGCTCGATCGCGGCATCCTGGGCTACGACGACTACGCACAGAAGACCGCTATTCGCGCCGAATTGGCGAGCGCGCAGGGCGATGCAAAAGCTGCGGCCGGCGGCGTTGTGTTCAGCGCCCGCGGCCAATACAAGGGCCTGCCACTCACCGCCAGCGGTAGCGGTGGGCCGGTCTTGGCGCTGCGTGACGATACCGTACCGTATCCCCTTGCGATCGCGGCCGTCATCGGGCGTACCCATTTAAAGGGCGAAGGCACGGTGACCAGCCTTTCCAGAATATCGGCGCTCGATATGCGCGTGGTGCTGGCGGGAGACAGCCTGGATCAGTTGTATCCGCTATTCGGCCTGGCCCTGCCCGCGACCCGTGCCTACAGCGCCACCGGGCACCTGCTGCACCACGGCAGCATCTGGCGCTATGAGTCATTCGCCGGCAAGGTAGGCGGCAGTGATATCGCCGGCACGCTTAAGGTGGATGTCGCTGGCAAGCGCCCGGCGTTGCAGGCCGATCTGGTGTCGGCAATGCTGCATATAGAGGACTTGGGACCGATGATCGGCGCGCGCCCGGGCAGCGTGAAGCAGGCGAAGGCGCTGCCGGCGGCGTCCGGCGGCGCGCCACCGGGTGGCGCTGGCAAGGGGGGCAGCGGCAGGGTGTTGCCGGCTCTGCCCTTCAATACCGAGCGCTGGGACAGCGTCGATGCCGAAGTGACACTCAAGGCAAAGTCGATTCGTAGAGCCAAGGAGCTGCCGCTGGAAAATTTCAACACCCACTTGAGCTTGCGTGATTCGAAGCTGACGCTCGACCCGTTTTCCGTCGGTGTGGCAGGTGGCCGGCTCGAAGGCAGTATCAGCTTAGACGCGCGCCAGCAACCGATCGCAGCGCGGGTGTTGTTGCGGGCGCGCCGGGTGCAGATCGCGAAACTGTTTCCGACGGTGGTGCAAACCCATAGCGGGATCGGGCAGGTCAACGGTGAATTCGATTTGAGCGGCCGCGGCAACTCGGTCGGTGCCATGCTGGCAAGCTCCGGCGGCAAGGTCGGGCTGGTGGTGGCCGGTGGCGAAATCAGCCGCTTGATGATGGAGAAGGCCGGCCTGCACCTGTGGGAAATCCTGATGCTCGGTTTGCGCGGCGACCAGCAGGTCAAGCTGCGTTGCGCGGTGGCTGACTTCGCCGTCAAGCGCGGCAATATGACCGCACGCGCGCTGATCTTCGATACCGAGGTCACCACCATCGCCGGCACTGGCAGCATCGACCTGGGCGGTGAGACGCTCGATTTGATCCTGCGGCCGAAAACCAAGCGAACCAGCCCGCTGTCGCTGCAGAGTCCGATCCTGATTGGCGGCACCTTTGCCAGGCCCGAGGTCGGGGTTGACAAGGGGCAGGTGGCTTTGCGTGCGGTAGGCGCGGTGGCCCTTGGTGTGGTCAATCCGCTTCTGGCGCTGATTCCGCTGATCGATGCCGGTCCGGGCGCCGATAGCGATTGCGCGCAGTTGGTGCGCGACGCGCGGGCGTTGCCGACTGCGCCGCGCAAACCAGGGAATTAAACAAGCGCCGCCATGAAGCGCGCACTGATCCGCCAACCCGCCAATGTGTAGGGCGTCACCGGGCCGGCCACTACGACGCCGCGCCTGATGAGCGCCCAACTTACTTTTTTGAACTGCCGGCGATCTCGGCTGCGGTGGCCTTGGTGCCTGGCGGCAACACAGCGGTGGCCGGCGGTGAATGGGCGCCGGAGGCTTCGATCGGCCGGGTGGCGTCGGGCGTGAGCGGCGCCACATAGGGGCCGGGGTCGGCGCAGGGAGGTGTTGCGACCGCCATCGGCACCGGCTTGCCGGCAGCCTGCGCGTTGTTGCGATAAGCCAGGGC
>JAYVWK010000071.1:0-3937 GCA_043786185.1 Burkholderiales bacterium | reverse complement strand
CGTCAATATCCTCAAGGACATAGAGGCTTCGAGTACTTTTGGCTGGTCTAGTAAAATTAGCGCTTACACCACCCGGATAGTCAATTGCCCGAAGCCGACATCGTTGAGATCCAGTCCCTGACGTTTGCTTACGATGCACGACCGATTTTAAAGGGCATCGATCTTAAGATTCGTCGTGGTCAAGTTGTGGCCATCATGGGGGGATCGGGATGTGGCAAAACTACGCTGCTGAGGATCATAGGTGGCGCGCTTGCGCCGACTGCGGGTTCGGTTCGGGTCCTCGGACAGTCGATGGGATCGCTATCGCAGCCGGAACTTTATGCACAACGGCGTCAAATGGGGATGCTGTTCCAGTTTGGCGCCCTGTTCACCGACATGAGTGTTTTCGACAATGTCGCGTTTCCGCTGCGCGAGCACACCAGCCTGCCTGAATCGGCGATTCGCGATCTGGTGCTGATGAAACTGCATGCCGTGGGCTTGCGTGGCGCGCAAGCCTTGATGCCCTCGGAGATCTCCGGCGGCATGTCGCGCCGGGTGGCGCTGGCGCGTGCCATAGCGCTCGACCCGCAATTGATCATGTATGACGAACCCTTCGCCGGGCTCGACCCGATATCCCTTGGTATCACGGCGAACCTGATCCGCAGCCTGAACGATGCACTTGGCGCGGCGTCGATCGTGGTCACCCACGATGTGCACGAATCGCTGGCGATTGTCGACTACGTGTACTTTCTGGCCGAGGGACGGATCGTCGCACAAGGCACACCTAGCGAGATTCGCGCCTCCGACTTGCCGTATGTGCGGCAGTTCATCGCCGGCAGCCCGGAAGGCCCGGTCCGCTTCCATTATCCGGCGGACGACTACCGACGCGATCTGGGGCTGCCGCAATGATCGAAGCGACGCGGCAGCTCGGGCATTTGATCACTGACTTCGTGGGCAAGCTGGGTTACGCGACACGCCTGTTTATCGCTCTGCTGGCAGAATCCGGGCCGGCCTTTCGGCGCTTCAGGCTGACCGTGGCGCAAGTGCATTTCATCGGCAACTACTCGCTGGTGATCATTCTGGTTTCGGGATTGTTTGTGGGTTTCGTGCTGGGCCTGCAGGGCTACAATACCTTGCAAAGATACGGTTCCGAGCAGGCGCTCGGCCTTTTAGTCGCGCTATCCCTGGTGCGCGAGCTTGGTCCGGTCATCACAGCGTTGCTGTTCGCCGGCCGCGCAGGCACCTCGATTACCGCCGAAATCGGATTGATGAAAGCCGGTGAGCAGTTGTCGGCGATGGAAATGATGGCGGTATCGCCGATTGCGCGGATTCTCGCGCCGCGCTTCTGGGCCGGGGTGATTTCGATGCCGCTCTTAGCCGCCATGTTTTCGGCTGTCGGCGTGTTCGGAGGCTATATTGTCGGTGTGGTGATGATCGGGGTCGACGAAGGGGCTTTCTGGAGCCAGATGCAAAACGGCGTTGATTGGGTCGAGGATGTCGGCAACGGCGTGATCAAGAGTGTGGTGTTCGGATTTGCGGTGACCTTCATAGCGGTTTTCGAGGGATATGATGCGCAACCGACGCCCGAGGGGGTATCGCACGCAACCACGCGCACCGTGGTGACTTCCTCGCTTGCGGTCCTGGCGCTTGACTTTATTTTGACCGCGCTCATGTTTACGGGCGCGTGAGGGCGGGTGAAATGAATCGGAAACTAACGGATTTATTGGTCGGCCTTTTCGTGGTTGCCGGCTTTGCTGCCATATTGGTGCTGGCTTTGAAAGCCGGAAATCTGGCATCTTTCAACTTTTCCGAAACATATCAAGTGCTTGCCAAATTTGATAACATTGGAGGTCTGAAAGTGCGGGCTCCTGTGAAAAGTGCCGGCGTAGTGGTGGGCCGGGTGGCGCAAGTGTCGTTCGATGATCAGGAATATCAGGCGGTGGTGACCTTGGCCATGAACAAGGGGTTCACGTTTCCCAAGGACACGTCGGCAAAGATTCTCACTTCGGGCCTGCTGGGCGAACAATATATCGGACTGTCGCCGGGGGGCGACAGTGTCAAACTCGGGGCAGGCGACAAGATCAAGTCAACTTCATCGGCAATCGTGCTCGAAGACCTGATCGGCAAGCTTGTATTCGACAAGGCGGCGGAAGGCAAGAGCGACAACAAGGACGGAAAATGAGTTACTTCGCGAGGTGCCGTGGCTCGGCCCTGCTGGTCTTGGTGCTGACAGCGGGGGGGTGTGCGTCTTCCAATACGCCCGGTGATCCGTTCGAGGGGTTCAATCGGGCCATGTTCAGTATCAACGAGGGGGTCGACAACGCGGTGCTCAAGCCGGTGGCGACGGGCTACAAGGCGGTC
This sequence comes from Burkholderiales bacterium, assembly GCA_043786185.1. Taxonomy (GTDB): domain Bacteria; phylum Pseudomonadota; class Gammaproteobacteria; order Burkholderiales; family JAEUOS01; genus JAEUOS01. Next base: position 1,597 of record JAYVWK010000071.1, on the reverse strand, counting down.
GTGCCGGAACCGGCGCGCGATTGCGTGGGCAACGTTTTTTCCAACATCAACGATGTGTTTGTCAGTATCAACAGTCTGTTGCAAGGCAAGCCCGGTGATGCGATAAGCGACGCCTGCCGGGTTTTGATCAACTCGACCGTGGGCCTCCTTGGGTGTTTCGATGTCGCCAGCAAGGTCGGATTGGAAAAGCATAATCGCGATTTCGGCCAGACCTTTGGCAAGTGGGGTTTCGCCGCCGGCCCTTACTTGGTGTTGCCTGTCCTTGGGCCCTCGGGCATTCGTGATGGCATAGGCACGCTGATCTACTCCAACCTGGATCCGGTGTGGGCCAACCACATACCCACACGCAATGTCGCGTTTTCCTTGCGTGCGGTCAATCGCCGGGCCGACTTTCTCGACGCGACCAACGTGCTGGAAGAAGCCGCGCTGGACAAATATTCGTTCGTGCGTGATGCCTACATTCAGCGGCGCCGCGGCATGGTGGAAGAAGATGATGGAACTGGCGACAAGCGCGCCGCGCTTGGTGCGCCGTCACTCACCTTGAATGCCGAGGCGGTCTCTTCCCGGCCGCGCCAAATTCCGCTGGAAATCTGGATCGACGCGGCCAATCAGCGTGGTGGCGCGGCAGTTCTCGACCAAGTTGCCGCGCAGGCGGGCGCAAACGGGCAGTTCGCAGCCTTCGGCATGCTGCGGGCCGCGGCTTTTGGCACAAGGTTCTAGATGTGGGCCTGCGGATGTTCCTGATCAGGATTTGGGCGCCATGCTGCGCCGTCTTCTTGTTGGCTATGAACGTCGGTCTGGCGCACGCACAGGATGGTCCCGATGTCATCATCAAGCGTGCGGTCGATGAAGTCACGACAGCCATCAAGGCCGATCGTGATATTCAGAGTGGCAGCCGGCACAAGATCAATGCGCTTGTCGACAACAAGATCGTGCCGTACGTGAATTTCTCGCGCATGACACAGTCTGCCGTGGGTCGCCACTGGTCGCGCGCGACCGCTGAGCAGCAACTAGCCTTGACCCGCGAATTCAAGGGTTTGTTGACCAATACCTACTCCGGCGCCTTTTCGACCTATCGGGCCGATACCGTCATTGAATACAAACCGCTGCGCATGCAACCCGGCGATACCGACGCCGTGGTGCGTTCAACTGTGAAGGCCGGCGCGGGCGAGCCGATTCAGCTGGACTACTACCTCGAGAAATTCGAAAATGGCTGGAAGGTGATTGATCTCAACGTGCTCGGTGCACGCCTGGTCGAAACCTACAGAAACCAGTTCAATGCCGAAATCGCATCGAACGGCATCGACGGGCTGATCAAGGCCCTCGTCGCTAAAAACCGCAGCATCGAAGCGAGAAGCAAGTCGTAGTTCCAGCGCGCCCGCCAGATTGCCGGGTCGGGCTGTGGCCGGTGGCCGCATGTGCGATTTTCTTGAGCCCGCTGTTGCATGTCCGCAGCCACTACTTTGAGTCGAAGAACATCGAGAACATCGAATGTCGTTTGTCCTTCCCGCACGTGTCCTGATGGCTGATGCCCCATCGTTGCTGGCGCGCGGCTGCGCCGCCCTGCGTGCCGGCGAGCTGACGTTTGACTTAGCTT
>JAYVWK010000070.1:0-5109 GCA_043786185.1 Burkholderiales bacterium | reverse complement strand
GCTTGACTTTGATCAAACAAGCCTGTCCTCCGCCTGACGCCAGCCCTGCAACACCAGCTTGCCGATGCTGCGTCCGCCCTCCACCAGTGCATGCGCCGCGCGCAGATTGGCGGCGTTGATCGGCGCCAATACGCGGGCGACGGTGCTGCGTATCACCCCTAAGTCGACTAAGCGCGCGACTTCGTTCAACAGATAGTGCTGCTCGATCATGTCCGCGGTGGCCCTTGAGGGCCGTGTGAACATGAATTCCCAGGACAAATTGCAACTCTTGCCCATCAGCGGTGCCACATCGAGCAGGCCGTTCACCCGCAGCACCGAACAGATGCCGCCTTGCGGCGCCAGCAGTTCGGCCGCCGGCGCGAAATTGCGCTCGGCGTCGTTCAACAGCAGCACGTAGTCCACCTGCCGGTGCCCGCCCGCGCGCACCGCGGCGACCAGGTCGCCGGCATGATCGGCGATCGCATCAGCGCCCAGAGCGCGGCACCAATCTGCCGATTCAGGCCGCGACGCGGTCGCGATCACCGTGAGCCCGGCAACCTTGGCGGCCAGCTGGATGGCAATCGAGCCCACCCCGCCGGCACCGCCGATCACCAGCAGCGACTTGCGCGGCTGTGCGTGCGGCGGCGCGCTCACCTTGAGGCGGTCGAACAGCGCTTCCCAGGCGGTGATCGCGGTCAATGGCAAGGCTGCGGCCGAGGCGAAATCAAGTGAGGCTGGCATGTGCCCGACGATGCGTTCGTCGACCGCGTGCAGGCGGCTGTTGGTGCCCGGGCGCGACACGTCGCCGGCGTAGAACACGCGATCGCCGGGCTTGAAGAGCGTCACCGCGCTGCCTACCGAGCGCACCACACCGGCCGCGTCGTAGCCCAGCACTCGCGGCGCCCCGACGACCCGCGGCTTGGCCATACGCTGCTTGCAATCGACCGGGTTGACCGAGATAGCCTCGACGGCGACGATCAGGTCGCGCTCGCGTGGAAGCGGGTCGGGCAGTTCGAGATCGACAAAACAGGCGGCATCGGTGACTGGCAGCGGATGGAGGGTGGCGACAGCTTGCATGGTGCTCCTTTGGGGTGAGACTGCAGGTGTGGGGAAACGCCGGGACGATAGAAGCGCGGCGCGGCGACGCCGGCGCGCGAAATGCGGCAGCGCGGCACGGCCGCGTCGGCGGGCGTGATGCGCATTGTAGAACCGCCCGAACCCGCCTGCGCCGCGGCTGCCGTAGCCACAGACCGCGTTGCGCGGCCGAGGGCGCCGCGGCGCGGTGCGGTACGGTAAAGTATGGCTTCTCTGGTTTGGCGTGACATCGGCCCCGCAGCGCCATCGAAGCAAATCCACATCGCCTGCCGCCCCCCGCCTGCCACACCTGTGCCTGACCACTGGCGCAACCACGGATCCTCACCCCATGCGAATACTTCATTCGATCAAGCCGGCATTGTCCGCCGCGCTTGTACTGTGCGCGCTGCTTGCAGCCTGCGGCAAGAGTGCGCCACCGCCACCCCCACCGCCACCGCCCGCGGTCACGGTGATCAGCGCGGCGTCGCGCCAGGTGCCGGTACTGATCGAGGCGGTTGGTCGCACCGAAGGGTCGAAGGAAGTTGAAGTGCGGGCGCGGGTCGCAGGCATCCTGCAACGCGTGCTGTACACCGAAGGCAGCCCGGTGCGCGCCGGCGCACCGCTATTCCAGATCGATCGCGCGCCCTACGAGATCGCGCTGGCGCAGGCGCAGGCGGCACTGGCGCAGGAGCGCTCGCGCAACGAACAAACCCAGCGCGAAGCAGAGCGCCTGAAGGACCTGATCGCCAAGCGCGCCATCAGCCAGCGCGAAGCGGACGACGCCGCATCGAGCTTCAAGACCGCGGGCGGCGCACTGCAGGCGGCGCTTGCCCGTGTGCGCGAGGCCGAACTCAACTTGTCCTACACCAGCGTCACCGCGCCGATCGCCGGCGTCAGCGGCCGCACGCAGCGCTCGCAGGGCAGCCTGGTGGGGCCTGCCAGCGATGCCAGCCTTTTGACCACGCTGTCGCAGACCGACCCACTGTGGGTCCGCTTCGCCTTGTCGGAAGCCGAGTTGCAGGTGGTGCGGGCCGGGCGCCTAAGTGGGCGCGGCAACGAGGTGCGGCTGTTGCTGCCCGACGGCAAAACCCATCCGGTGGCCGGGCGCCTCAACTTCGCCGGCTCCACTGTCGATGCGCGCTTGGGCACGGTGCAATTGCGCGCCGAATTCGCCAACCCGGACCTGCGCCTGCTGCCGGGACAGTTCGTGCGTGTAGCGGTGGTGGCCGGCACCCAGGAGGCCTTTGTGGTGCCGCAAAGCGCGGTGCTGCAGAACGACCAGGGGCGCTTCATGTGGATACTGGGGCCCGAAAACAAGGCATTGCAGCGGCCGGTCGAGACCGGCGCCTGGCTGGGCGCGGACTGGATCATCCGCAGTGGGCTCAAGACCGGCGACAAGCTGATCGTCGACAACCTGCTGCGCCTGCGGCCCGGCGTGACCGTGCAGTTGCAGGCGGCCGGCACGGGGGCGGACGCTCGCGCGCCGGGCGCTGCCAACCAGGCGCCGGGACCGGCCGGGTCACCGGCGCCAGCAGCGGTGCCATCGCCAAGCGCACCCGCAGCGCCAGCCACGGCGCCGTCACCCGCCGCGCCCTACGCCAGGAAGCCGGGCTGAGCCGCATGTCACGCTTCTTCATTTACCGCCCGGTGTTCGCCGGCGTCATCGCGATCCTGATCGTCATCGCCGGACTGGTGGCCGCGTTCATCCTGCCGGTCTCGCAGTATCCCGAGATCGCGCCGCCCACGGTGACCATCACCACCAATTATCCGGGCGCCTCCGCCGAGACCCTGGCACGCACGGTGGCCGCGCCGATCGAAGAACAGCTCTCCGGGGTCGAGCGCCTGTCGTTCTTCAGCTCCAATTCGTCGTCCAACGGCACGGTCACCATCACCACCACCTTCGAGCCCGGCAGCAATGTCGATCAGGCGGTATTCACCGTGAACAACCGGGTGCAACTGGCATTGCCGCGCCTGCCCGACGAGGTGCGGCGCAACGGCGTGATCGTGCAAAAGCGAACGATCGACATCCTGCTGGTGGTGGCGCTGACCTCGCCGAAGTCGAGATTCGACACACTGTACCTGTCGAACTATGCCTCGCTATCGGTGGTCGACGACCTCAAACGCGTACCGGGCATCTCGGACGTGACCGTGTTCGGCGCGCGCGACTATTCGATGCGGGTGTGGCTCAAGCCCGACCGCATGGCCATGCTGGGCATCACCACGACCGACGTGGCCAACGCGCTGCGTGCGCAGAACGCGCAATTCGCCGCCGGCAAGATCGGCGCCGAGCCAGCGCCACCCGGCCAGGCGCTGGTCTATACCGTGACCGCCGCCGGCCGCCTGATCGAACCGGAGCAGTTCGGCGACATCGTGATACGCGGCGACGGTCCCGGCGGCGCGCTCAAGCTCAAGGACATCGCGCGCATCGAGCTGGGTGCGGCCAACTACGACACCTTCAATACCCTGGACGGCAAGCCGACCATCGGCATGGCTACCTTTCTGCAACCCGGCGCCAATGCGCTGGAGGTGGCGCGGCTGGTGAAAAAGCGCATGACGGAGCTGAAACTGGCTTTTCCGGAAGATGTCGATTACGCCATTCCCTTCGACACCACGCGCTTTGTCGATGCTTCCATCAAGGAGGTGGTGAAGACCATTTTCGAGGCGGCCATCCTGGTGGTGCTGGTGGTGTTCGTGTTCCTGCAGACCGTGCGTGCCACCATCATCCCGATGATCGCGGTACCAGTATCCCTGATCGGCACCTTCGCCGGCCTGTGGATCGTCGGCTTTTCGATCAACACCCTGACGCTCTTCGCGATGGTGCTGGCGATCGGCATTGTCGTCGACGATGCCATCGTAGTGCTGGAAAACGTAGAGCGCCTGATGCGCGAAGAGCGCATGGGCCCGTTCGAAGCCTCGTTAGCCGCCATGCGCGAGGTGTCGGGCGCGGTGGTGGCCATCGTGCTGGTACTGTGCGCGGTGTTCGTGCCGGTGGCCTTCCTGGGCGGTATCGCCGGCCAGTTGTACCGCCAATTCGCAGTCACCGTGGCGATCGCGGTGCTGATTTCCGGCTTCACCGCCCTGACCTTAACGCCGGCCCTGTGCGCCATCATGATGAAGGCCGGCGGCCACGAATCGCGCATCTTCCACCCGTTCAACCTGGCCTTCGCCTGGCTGACCCGCTGGTTCATGTTCTTCGTGGGCGCCGCGATCCGCCACAGCTTCATCTCACTTCTGCTGTTTCTGGGAGTCATAGGCGGCACGCTCGCCATGTTTCTAAACATACCGGGCAGCTTCGTGCCGCCCGAAGACCAGGGCTATGTATTCACTTCGGTACAGTTGCCTGACGGCGCCACCCTGGAGCGCACCGGGCGCTTGACAGATCAGGCGCAAAAAGTGGTGTCGGCCAATCCTGCGGTGCAGTATGTGCTGGGCGTGGTCGGCTTCGACCTGATCGGCGGTGGCAACAAGACCAACGCCGCCACCATGTTCGTGCCACTGATTGACTGGGACGCGCGCGAGGCCAGCGCGCAGCAAGTCGCGGCCGACATCATCCGCAAGGGTTCCGGCTTTCGCGACGGCCTGGTGCTGGCGTTCCCGCCGCCGGCGATCCGCGGCCTGGGCACCGCCGGCGGGCTGGAGGTCTATGTGCAGGGGCGCACCAATGCCGACCCAAAAGCACTTTTCACGGTGACCCAAGATTTTTTAACGGCGCTGCGCGCGCATCCGGGACTTACCGGCGTCAATTCGTTCTACCGGCCCACCACACCGCAGTTACGGGTGGAAGTCGATCGCGAAAAGACCCTGGCCCTGGGTGTGCCGATCGGCGAGGTGTTCGATGCGCTGCAGGCCACCATGGGCGCCTTGTACGTCAACGACTTCAACAAGTTCGGCCGCACCTACCGGGTGCAGTTGCAGGCCGATGCCGCCTATCGCGCCAAACCCGAAGACCTGGGCCAAGTGTTCGTGCGTGCCAGCGCCAGCGGCGAAATGATTCCCCTCAAGGCACTGTTGCGCACCACCAGCATCACCGGCCCGGAACAACTGGAGCGCTTCAAC
>JAYVWK010000069.1:0-5390 GCA_043786185.1 Burkholderiales bacterium | reverse complement strand
GTGGTGCTGGCAGAAGAACTCGGCCGCAGCACCTACGGTGGTTTCGCCGTGACCGTGCTGGTGCATACCGACATGGCCGCGCCGCATTTGCACCACGGTGGCACGTTTGAGCAAAAGGCCAGGTACATGCCGCCGATCATCCGCGGTGAGAAAATCGCAGCGGTGGCGATGACCGAGCCGGATGCCGGCTCCGACTTGGCCGCAATGCGCACCACCGCGCGCCGCGACGGCGACGCCTGGGTCTTGAACGGCGCCAAGATGTACATCACCAACGGCGTGCACGGCGACATTTTCTTCGTTGCCGCCAAGACCGGCGATGCGGCCACCCGCAATCACCAGATGTCGATGTTCATCGTCGAAAAAGGCACACCCGGCTTCGCCGTGGCGCGCCCGCTTAAAAAACACGGCTGGCTGTGCAGCGACACCGCCGAACTGGTGTTCGACAACTGCCGCATTCCCGCCGCCAACCTTTTGGGTGAAGAAAACCAGGGCTTTTATGCGCTGATGAAAAACCTGCAAAACGAGCGCATCGTGCTGGGCGCCCAGGCCATGGGCGAAGCCTCGAAGGCGCTGGAGATCACGCTTGATTGGGTAACCCAGCGCCGTGCCTTCGGCGCGCCACTATGGGAAAAACAGGCGATCCGCCATCGCCTGGCCATGCTCGCCGCGCGCGTCGTGGCGGCGCAGGCCCTGGTCTACAACACCGCCTGGCGCGACGCGCAAGGCCACAGCGTCACAAAAGAAGTCTCGATGATCAAGGCCCTGTGCGGCGAGCTGGTCAATGAGGTGATGTACGACTGCCTGCAATTCCACGGCGGTTTTGGCTATATCCGCGAGGCGGCGATCGAGCGCATGACGCGCGATGCGCGAATCCAGTCGATCGGCGGCGGGGCGACCGAGGTGATGCTGGAGGAAGTGGCGAAGCGCATGGTTTGAGCGGGTGGGGCCGGTCGCGGCCAACTGGCAGCGCAAGCGGCTATCCAGGCGGGTACTCAGGTCCGCCAGTTGCGCACAGTCAGGCCGGGGACGCGGCCGAATTCCCGGACGTTGGCGGTGATCATCACGCGGTCGGCAGCCAGTGCGTGGCCGGCGATCAGGATATCGGGCAGGCCGATCGGCTTTCCGATCTTGCGCAGGGTAACGCGAACGGTGACGGCTTCCGCCGCGGCATCGGCGTCGAAAGGCAGGATTTCATAGAGGCCGTAGGCGGCATCCATCGCGGCGAGCTTTTCCTTGCTCACCTTGCCTTCGCCATCGATTCGGCCGAACCTGAGTTCGTGCCATGTGATGGCGCTGATGGCGCAGCGGTGTATTCCGTAGAGTGCGATCTTCCCGACGATACGCTCCCAGCCTGGCGCATCATTGGCGATGTCAGACAGCGTATTGGTGTCGAGAAGAAACGATGTCATTTATCGCCGAATGCGACGCGCAAGGTCCGGACCATGTGCTGTATGTCCGGGCTGAACTGTGCGAGCTTTTGTTCGTCGGTTTTTTCAGCCGGCTTGCGGCGGGCCGAGCGAAGTTTGGCGGCGGGTGTAACGTGCTTCTTGGCAGCGCGGGCGCGACCGGTCAGGGTTTCCATGGTCCAGACCTCCTTCAGTCGAGAGGTCTTGATTGTACAAGCGGCCGACGGCCGGTGGACGCTCTGGCTGTGCGATCCAGGATTTCAGACCGGGACTGGAAGACCAGCGCGGCGGGCATGCCTGGGTGTTGGACGGCGCCAAGATGTACATCACCAACGGCGTACACGGCGACATATTTTTCGTGGCTGCCAAGACCGGCGAGGCGGCCACCCGCAATCACCAGATGTCGATGTTCATCGTCGAAAAAGGCACGCCCGGCTTCGCCTTGGCGCGCCCGCTGAAAAAACACGGCTGGCTGTGCAGCGACACCGCCGAACTGCTGTTCGACCACTGCCGCGCTCCTGCCGCCAACCTGCTGGGCGAGGAAAACAAGGGCTTCTATGCGCTGATGAAAAACCTGCAAAACGAGCGCATCGTGCTGGGCGCCCAGGCCATGGGTGAAGCCTCCAAGGCCCTGGAGATCACTCTCGACTGGCTGACCCAGCGCCGCGCCTTCGGCGCGCCGCTGTGGGAAAAGCAGGCGATCCGCCATCGCCTGGCCATGCTGGCGGCGCGCGTCGAGGCCGCGCAGGCTCTGGTCTACAACACCGCCTGGCGCGACGCCCAGGGACAAAGCGTGACCAAGGAGGTTTCAATGATCAAGGCCCTGTGCGGCGAGCTGGTCAATGAGGTGATGTACGACTGCCTGCAGTTTCATGGCGGTTTCGGCTATATCGGCGAGGCGGCGATCGAGCGCATGACGCGCGATGCGCGGGTGCAGTCGATCGGTGGCGGGGCCACCGAGGTGATGCTGGAGGAAGTGGCGAAGCGGATGGTTTGAGCGGGTGGGGCGAATACCGGGTGCGGCCAAAGCGGTTCGGGCTGATGCGGCGGGAATGCTATGACGACTTTCGCCAATTGACCCAAACAAGGCCGGGGACGGGTTTGAAGTGGCGCTCGTTGTCAGTCACCAGCGTATAACCGCGAGCCATGGCGTGGCCCGCGATCAGGCTGTCCAGAACAACGTCGTCACGAGCAAATCCGGATTTCTCGAGTGCATCAACCGCCTGCGCAGCGAATGGTGCGGCATTCGTGGGCAACGGCAGCGGGCGAAATAGAACAAGTACGTCGGCGAGCGCTTTCAGATTTGGCAGCGCGACAAGTCTGCGGCGCAACGCCGCGCGGGCTTCAAAAACCGAGATGACCGACACGTAACACCGACTTCGATTGGCAGCGGCTGCACGCGCCAGCAAAATACGACCTTCGCTCGAATCGTTGGCAATCTTGAAAAGTACGTTCGAATCGAGCAGGAACTTCATCGACGCGGCTGCTTGCGGACTTGATCCGATGCCGCCCAGGCGGCCCGGATGTGCTTTCGCATCGAAGGCGTCAAAAGGTTCAAGTATTCTTCACGCGGCAGAGCGGCGAGTTCTTTGTCTGTGAAGTCGCCGATCTTCTTCTTGCCGCCCGGCTTGTGTGGGCGTGCAGCCGTGCGCTTGGTGTGGGAATCAATGGTCATGGCTTCGGCTCCGGATTGATCGCTAAATCTTATCATTGCGACAAGCTTCGGGTTTGCCCAAACGAATTGGAGAGGACAACCAAAACTCCCGATGTCTTGAAGAGTTAGCCAACGCGAGCGCTGCGCGGCCAGGTAACGGATCGCCCCCGGTTCAAAATACGGTCTGCAATTGCGTACGTAATTGAAGAGCGAGGTGTACGGTGGAATAAGTATCCGTGCGGGAATTGGGCGCCGAATCCGGCAAGGTATGGAATCGCATCGCGGCCGGCGGAGAGATCGTCGTCACGCGCAACGGCAAGCCGTTCGCCCTGCTGCTCCATACCGAACCGGCCGGGGTGGAAGCGGCGTTGCGAGCCCACCGGGCTGCGCGCCTGGGTGCGGTGCTCGGCCGCATCCACGCCGACGTGGATGCGCAAGGACTGAAGCGCATCACCGCGAAGGAAATCGATGCCGAGATCGCCGCCGCTCGCAGGGAGCGTAAGGCTGCCAATGCCATACCGCGCGATCGTTGACACCAACGCTCTGGTGTCGCGATTGTTCAAGCCAGACAACGCTCCACACGAGTCGAGCTCACCGAAGTGGTGGCACCGCAATTCTTGCTAACCAAGCGCGGCTTTCACGTTCTTTTTCTCTCAAGCCCCGCATGAATACGCACTACGCCGCCGCCCAATTCTCCAGCGGCAAGCCCTCCACGCGCCGGAACTCTCGTTCATTGTTGGTCACCAACACGCAGCCCTGTGCCAATGCATGGCAGGCAATCCACAGATCATTGGCGCCGATGGGCGTGCCAGCCGCCTGAAGCCCGGCGGCGTGGCGCGCGTGGTGCGCGCAGATGGCCGCGTCGGCCTGAAATAGCACAGTCACCTGGCGCGTAAGCGCCGCCAGTTGGCGCAACACCTCGCTCTTTCGAACGCTGCGCTCCGCCCCCTTGAGCAGTTCCGCATAGGTCACGAAGGACATGCACAAGCCGTCTTCGGTTGCCAGGCGGTTGATGCGCTCGGCCACCGCCGCAGGGCGGTTCTTGATCAGGTAAATCAGGATGTTGCTGTCCAGCATGTAGTTCACAGCGGCTCGCGCTCCTGCATCGGGGCCTGCTGGCTACGGCTCGCTGCCAAGGCATCGGCAAAGTCAGGGTCAAAGCGGCCCAGCGCCTGAAGCAGGGCATCGCCCCGGTGGGCGACCACGGCCGGTACCGGATGCAACACCAAGTCACCCTCGGCGTTACGGCTGATCTGCACCTGCTGGCAATCGAGCCGGAACTCCTGGGGAATGCGCACCGCCTGGCTGTCGCCGTTCATGAACACGCATGTGCTGACGGCTTGCCGGGGTGGCAAAAGTGGAGAATCAGGCATGCAACACTCTCAGTTGTGTGTACATTGATGCGTGTAATTTACCGACGCCATTGTGTAGAGGCAAGTGCCCGCCGGCAGCCGCTCACTCACCGCCTTGGCATCATCAACCGACATCTCAAATGTTTCGCCAACCTTCGCCACTTTTGCACAGCGCGCCTGCACCCACAGCTGCACCCGCGCCCGCTCGTAGGCACCGTGTGGCACATGAGGGCGCTTGGCACGCTTGTAGTAAAGCGATACCGCGCGCCGGCAGAAATGGTGTTCTAGGCGGCAGGGGCGAGGCATCGAGAGGGAGGGCGGGTTGACGCTACTGGAGGCCCGCCACTTCGAACGACGAGGGGTCGTTGATCGGTGGGTCGGCGCACTGCACGGCCTGGTGACAGATCGTCCCCGACCCGCAATACGGCCTACAATTGCGTACGCATTTGAAGACCGAGGTGCACTGTGGACTATGTAACTGTGCGGGAATTGCGGGCCGAATCCGGCAAGATATGGGATCGTATCGCGGCCGGCGAAGAGATCGTCGTCACGCGCAATGGCAAGCCGTTTGCCCTGCTGCTGCATACCGAACCGGCCGGAGTGGAAGCAGCGTTGCGAGCCCACCGGGCCGCGCGCCTGGGTGCGGTGCTCGACCGCATCCACGCCCACGTGGATGCGCAAGGATTGAATCGCATCACGGCGAAGGAAATCGAAGCCGAGATCGCCGCCGCTCGCAAGGAACGCAAGGCAGCTCATGCCAAGCCGCGCGGTCGTTGACACCAATGTACTGGTGTCGGGGCTGTTCAAGCGAGGCAGCTCTCCACACGAAATCGAACTCGCGATCCGTAGTGGAGCATTGCTGCCGGTGGTGTGCGCTGCGATCGTCGATGAGTATGGTGACGTGCTGCGGCGACCGCGCCTCGGCCTGCCACAACCCGACGTTGCAGAGTTGATCGCCCTGATCACGGCACAGGCGCA
>JAYVWK010000068.1:0-4856 GCA_043786185.1 Burkholderiales bacterium | reverse complement strand
CCAGGCCGATGGCTTCACCGGGGGCGCAGGGCACTACGGCGCCTACGGCAGCGCCTGAGACCGTGCTGCCCCTCCCGACACACCCGGAGCGGACCGGGTCCGGCCCGCAAATCCTGATCATCGACGATTCCGAAGACGACGTGCTGCTTGCCTCGGCGTACATCAGGCGGTGGATCCGCGAAGCCCGCTTTCGGCGCGTCGACAACGCCGCCGACCTGCGCGCGGCACTGGCCGAACAGGCCTGGGATATGGTGTTGTGCGACCACAACATGCCCAGCTTCGACTCCGCCGGTGCCCTTGAAATGGTGCGCCGGGCGAGTCCACGAATGCCATTTTTTGTCTATTCCGGTGACTTCAGCCGCAGCCAGACCGCGGACGCCTTGAAATGCGGTGCCGACGGCGTTCTGGAAAAACGCGATACCCACGGATTGCTCAGGGTGATCGACCAAGCGTTCGGCGCAGCCGGTGCTCGTATGAGCTTTGCCGTCGCCTGACAGCGGCTGCGGCGCAACCGCCGGTTATGGCGTCTTGCGCAATTGCGGCAACTGGTTGACTCGCAACCAGTAGTGCGCCAGGCGTGACAGCGAATCCATCAATTCTTCGAAATTGACCGCCTTGACCACGTAGCTGTTGACCCCTTGCTGGTAGGCCTCCTGCAAATCGCGTTCTTCGCGCGACGAGGTCAGCATGACCACCACCTGGCACCGCAACTCGGCATGGGCCCGCACTTCGCGCAGCACTTCCAGTCCGGTAAGCTTTGGCAGCTTCAAGTCAAGCAGCATCAGTTTGGGATGGGCAGGCCCGCCGCGCGCGGCATAGGGGCCGCGACCATAAAGATAGTCGAGCGCCTCGGCGCCGTCCTGCACGTGAAAAATTGAGGCCAGAGTGCCGCCGCGCGTGAGAGCGCGGCGCACCAGTTCGGCATCGTTCGGATCATCCTCGACCAGCAGGATATCGGCGTCAAGCTCAAGCTCGGTGCTCAAATCTACCTCGCTGCAAACGGGTGGGTATTACGCAGTCGGAAGCGCTCCGGCAAAAAAAAAGCGGCTGGCACGCGCTCACCGCAGACTGACCCTGCATTTTACCCAACAATCGCCCACGGCGCGGTCAGGCAGGGGCAGCGGGCATGCCGATATTCACCAGGAGTGGGGTCACCGCGGGCAGCGCCGGCGCACCGTCCACGATCACCATCGAGGTAGCAGGCAAGGTGAAATGAAAGCTGGCGCCGCGCCCGGGTGTGCCGCTCCCCCAGACCCGCCCGTGATGACGCAGGACCACCCGCTTGACAATCGCCAGACCGACGCCGGTGCCTTCGAATTCGCCGCGCGTATGCAGGCGCTGAAACATGCCGAACAATTTGTCGGCATAGTCGCTATCGAATCCGGCGCCATTGTCGGTCACCGAAAAGGCGATCTCGCCGGCGCCGACCGCGCATTCGATGACGATGCGCGGGGCGTCGGCGCGTGCACTGAACTTGAAGGCATTGAAAATCAGATTGACCCACACCTGGCGCAGCATCGTGGGGTCGCCAAACACATCGGGCAAGCTGCGCACCTCGACCTGCGGCTGATGCGTGAATGCGGCACGCGCCTCGGCGATCACCGCGGCCACCAGCGCGCCTGTGGCGACCCGCCGGTATGCCGTAGCGCCGCGCCCGAGGCGCGAAAATTCCAGCAGGCCGTCGATCAGTTGGGTCATGCGCCCGGCGCTGGCCACGATCATCTCAAGGTCGCGCCGGCCGGTAGTTCCGGGTGGCAGGTCGGACTCTAAGCGCAGCAGCTGCGCGTAGCCGTCGATGGCGCGCAGCGGCGCGCGCAGGTCATGGGCGACGGTGTACGAAAACGCTTCAAGTTCATGCACCGCGGCGGTCAATTCGGCAGTACGCAGGGCGACAGTCTGTTCAAGCGCATCGTTCAAGCGCTGCATCTCGCGCTCTGCCCATTTGCGCGCGCTGATGTCGCGCATCGAGGTCTGCACCATGCGCCGGCCCGCGAAATCGACCGCTCCGCCAGCCACCTCGACATCGAGTATGGTGTCATCAAAGCGGGTGAGGCGCATCTCGGCATAACCGGTGTTGCCGCCGGGATCGAGCACGCGGCGGCGGCGCAGCGCCCGATCGGCAGGCTCGCTGTCGAGCCGTTCATGCAGGTTGCAGCCGATCACAGCGCTTGCATCGGGCGCCCCCAGCATGCGCGCCGCCGCCGGATTGGCGTAGACGACAATCTGCTGGTCATGAATCAGCACTGCTTCGCGCGACATCTCGACCAAGCTCTTGTAGCGGGCCTCGCTCTCACGCTCCGCCTTCTGCGCGCGAAAGCGCTCGATCAAAACGGCCGCCAGCGCCGCCGCCCTGCGCGTCAACTCAATATCCGCGGCCACCGGTTCGGCTTGGCTGGCGCAGTACACCGCGAAGGTTGCGAGCACCTGACCCGCGGCGCCCAGCACCGGCGCCGACCAGCCTGAGGCGAAACCGCACGTTCGGGCCAGTTCGCGATAGTCATCCCAACGCGGATCGACTGCGATATCGGCGCAGATCACCAGCGCTTCCTGGTACGCCGCGCTGCCACATGAACCTGCAAGCGGCCCCGGTACCACCCCGTCATGCAGCAACGCGGCATAAGCGGCGGGCGCGGCGGGCGCGGCCAGCGGACGCAGCACACCATCTTCCAGCAGCAAGAGTGAGGCGATCCCGGGCCGTACCAGCGCGGCATCGATGGTGCTGCACAAAACGGTCATCAATTCAGCCAGCGAGGCGTCCGCCGCCAGCAACTCGTAGACCGTGCGCTCGCCGGCGCGTACCAGATCGTTGCGATAGCGTTCGCTGATGTCCGCGCCGACGCCGCGATAACCGGTGAATGTGCCGGCGGCATCGAAAACCGGTTCGCCGCGCACTGCCACATACCTGCGCAAACCGTCTGCGGGCAGCAGTTCAAGCATCAGGTGCGCAAACGGCCGGTGCGCCAGGAGGTCACGCCGGTGCGCTTCCCAGGTGGTGCCGATCGGTCGCGTGCCCGGTCGTTCCCAGCGCGTCATTCCGGCTGACTCTCCAAGTGGTTTGTCGCCACGATAGCCGAGAGTATCGGTGCGCACGAAGCGGTACTGCGCGTCCTGCTCCCAATACCAGTCGGACGACAGCATGGTGAGCTGGCGAAACCTGGCCTCGCTATCAAGCAGGCGCTCCAGGCGATTCGCCGATTCAGCGCGCAGTCGTTCGCGTTCGGCCTCGACCCGGCGCCGCTCGCTGACATCCACCAGCGCCGCGCGCAGCAGCTTGCCCTCACCCGGCAGGCGCATCCAGCGCGATTCAACCGCCACATCGCGCCCGTCCATGGTGCGAATCTGCCAGTCGGTGACCACCATTTCGCCGCCCAGCACGCGGCGCGCGATCTGCGTGATCGCGGCCTGCGTTTCCAGGCGCGAGCGCCCCGCGGTGGTTCCCAGATCGATGGCTGAGCTGCCGATCAGTTGCGCTCGCGCGCACCCAAAAAGCTGCGCCGCCGCGGCATTGGCCTCGACTACCAATCCGCTCAAGAAATCAGCCACCACGATCGCCTCGGGCGCGCCCTCGATAAGACCCCGAAAACGCGCCTCATTGCGGCGCGCCAGGCTTTCGGCCTGCGTCAGCCGTGTCACATCGCGCCCGGTGCCGCAATATCCCAGCGGCACGCCGGCGGCGTCAAACAGCGGCTCGCCATTGATTTCGAAAAATCTCGCCGCGCCATCGACCTGACAGTGTTCCAGCAGAAAATCGCGAAATGGTTCACGTAGGTCCAGGAGTGCGCGATGTTCCTGCCAGCTCGTGGATCGCGGCTTGAGCTGCGGGGTGTCCCAAGGACAGCGCCCCAGCAGTGGCGCCGCGTCCGGCGACCGGCGCCCTGCGATCTCGGTGAAGCGATGCTGCGCATCGGTGGTCCAGGTCCAATCGGCGGCGATGTCGACGAAGCGCCGCATTTGCTGCGCCGTGGCGGCCAGTTCGCCGCGCGTTGCCGCGATCCGCTCGGCCATCAGACGCAAGTCAAGCGGCGGCGCCGCATCGTCTGCCGCATGGGATGACCCCGGCGCACCATCAAGGGTAACGCCCGCAGCCGGCGCAAGCGTTGCCGCGTGCAGTTCGCGCATGCGCGAGCGCAGGTCGCGCCAGAGCAGGCAGATGCCGATCGTTGCCGCACCGATCAGCAGCAGCAGCAAGGGAGCATGGGCGCGCAACGCGGTCGCCGCGCCGGCATTTTGCAGCGCAACAGCCAGTGCGACTGCGAACGGCGACGCCGCCAGCAGCAGCAGCAGTGCGAACTTGAGCTTCAGCCGAGCGAAGCGCAGCGCCGAGGCGGGTGCAAGCGGCTTTGGGTCGGTGGCAGGGTCATGCATGCGCGATACCGGGTTGCGGGGTGTGACATGCGGTAGACGTCAATGATAACCGGGGATGCGTCGCTGCTCGGCCGTCAGACGGGCCCATGTTGGCGGCAAATGGACTTGTCCGCCCCATCCCGCAACAGGCCGGCGCCCGCGGCCCGCAAAGGCTTGAATAAGGCTCGCTCCCGCCAACGCCGCGACGGCAGCGTCGTGCCACTGCAATGCGGCACAACATTGACCCTTGAGCGCCGCGCACCGCTGCAGTGTTTCCTTTAGGTCCAATCCTTCATGCGTGAGCGGATGCGTGCCACCGCCTGGCTGTGCAACTGGCAAATGCGCGATTCGGTCACACCCATGACGGCGGCGATTTCACGGAAATTGAGTTCCTGTTCGTAGTACATGCCCATCAGCATCTTTTCGCGCTCCGGCAGGACGTCGATGGCACCGATCAGGGCTTGCCGGAAGCGCGCGTCATGCACCTGTTCGAGCGGATCGCCGGAGGCGTC
>JAYVWK010000067.1:0-11277 GCA_043786185.1 Burkholderiales bacterium | reverse complement strand
CCACAGTACCCTTTTGGTGAGCTTCAAGCAGGGCAAAACTCGAACAATTTCAACTGGTTGGTGCGGTCGCGGTGCCGCAACAGAGGAAAATAGGTTCATTACAGTTGGGCGAGCGGCGCTTGTACCACGCCCTCGCGTTGCAGCCAGGCCGCCACGCGCAGCGCGTCGGCCTCATGCCACGGCCTTGCGATCACCTGCACGCCGATCGGCAGGTGCCCGGCGCGGTGCAGCGGCACGGTCACGATCGGCAGGCCGATGAAGGAAAGCGGCTGGGTCAGGAGCCCCATCGACGGCCGTGCCGGCACCGCCTGGCCATTCAGATCGAAGGTCTCGGCACCAATCGGCGTCGCCGCCACCGGCGTGGCCGCGGCCAGGATGATGTCGGTGTGTTCGAACACGCGCATCACGGCCGCATAGAACCAGCTGCGAAAACGTTGCGCCTGCAGATACCAGGCGGCCGGCGCCAGCGCATTGGCGATGAAGCGATCGCGAATCAGGGGGTCGAAATCATGGGGGCGCGAACGCAGGTCGGCTAAGTGCAACTGGCTGCCCTCGGCGGCGGTGATCACGAAGGCGGCGGCGCGGGCGCGCTGCGCTTCGGGCAAGCTCACATGGCGCGTAGCTCCGAGCGCATGCGCCACCGCGTCACGTGCCGCCAGTGCCGCAGGCGCTGCGTTGGCCTCGAAATAATCACCGGCTAAGGCGATGCACAGGCCCTCGATGCCGCCATCAAGCTTGGCCGACACCGGTTCGATCGCCGTTGCCGACTGCGCCGGATCGAGCGCATCCAGACACTGCAAGGCGTCGTAGGCAGCGGCCAGGTCGAGCGCGCTGCGCGCGAACGGCCCGACATGATCGAAGCTGCCGGTAAACGGATAGCTGCCGCGGCGCGACAGGCGCCCGTAGGTCGGCTTCAGTCCGAAGATGCCGCACAGCGAGGACGGTACGCGGATCGAGCCGTTGGTATCGGTGCCCAGGGTCAATGGCACCATGCCGGCTGCCACCGCCGCCGCCGACCCGCCCGACGAACCCCCGGCGATGCGTGAGAGGTCGTGCGGATTGCAGGTCGGCCCGTAGTGGGTGTTTTCGGTGGTGAAACCGAATGCGTACTCGTCCATGTTGAGCGCGCCCAGCAGCACCGCACCGGCCGCCTGCATCTGCGTCACCAGCGTGCAATCCGCGCTGGCAGCCGGCAGATCGCGGTTGATCTTCGAACCCGCCAGCGTGGTGATGCCCTCGATATCGAACAGGTTTTTCACCGCATACGGCACGCCCGCAAGGGGCGGCAGCGGCTTGCCGGCGGCACGTGCGGCATCGACCGCTGCGGCCTCGGCCAACGCGCGCTCAGCAGTGACTTGGGTAAAGGCGTTGATGCGGCCATCGAGCGCCGCGACTCGCGCCAAGGCAGCCTCCGCAAGCGTCACTGCCGACACCGCGCCCGACTTGACCTGGGCCGCGGAGGCCAGCGCGCCCAGCGCATGCAGATCATTCATGGCCGCCACACCGGTCCGGGTTCGTCGGCAGGCCCCAACTCAAAGGCGTTCACTGCGGCCGCAACCCCCGCCAAACGTTCAAAATTCGCAAGCACACCCGGCATATGCTCAGGCGCGATCGGCAACTCCAGTGCCGCCGCCGCCGCCACGATATAAGCCTGCATCTCATTCTTGGTCATAAACCCATCCAATCAATGAAAACGACGCAACGCAAAACGACAGCCCGCAAAGCCGCAAAACCCGCCAACCCGCTCCGCCCCCCGTTAGCATTGAGGGTCGCGGCAAAGCCGCGCCCCTCGAATGCGGGCAGATATTGCGACACGTTAACGTTCGCAATATCAGCTCTTTGAAATTTGACGGTAGTCCGGCTCCAGGTGAAACCAGTACATGTACCCCTGCACATTCTTCTGCATCGCCACGTCCTGCAGCGGCTGAAACAGCGGGATGCGCGGCACTTCCTCATAGGCCAGTTTCAGCATTGCCTTGACCTCGCCGTCGTAAATCGCTTTGCTCTCGGCGAACCTGGCATTGGTGATCAGTTTGTCGAGCACCGGATTCTTGTAGCTCATTGTGTTGAACACCGCATCCTGGCTGTGATAACACCAGTAGAAAAAGTATTCCGGATAGTTGAGCCAGCCGCCGAAGCGGTTGACGATCAGCGGCATGTCCTTCTTGAGCAACTGCGCGCGCCAGTTGGCACCCGGCACCTTGTTGATGGTGGTCTTGATGCCGATCGCGGCCAGGCTTTCCTGCACCAGGATGGCCATCGGCTCGGAGATCGTGCCGTTGCCCAGATCAAACGAAAGCGTGGTCTCGAAACCGGTCTCGAAACCGGCCTCCTTCATCAACGCCTTGGCGCGGGCGATATCGGTCTTGTAGCCGGTCGGCTGCGGCCAGGCGGTGGTCTTGACGTCGTTCGAGGCCGCGCCGTACATCTTGGCACCACGCCCGTAGAGCGCCGACTCGTACAATTTATCGTAGGGCACGGCATAGGCAATGGCCTGACGCACCTTGGGGTTGTTGAATGGCGGCTTGGAGGTGAGCATGCCCAGGTACCAGATCGAATTCTCGATCGGCAATGAGCTGACCTTGAGGTTGCCCCCCTCCTTGGCTACTTCCGAAAAATCCTTGGGTGGCAGGCTGTAGGTCATGTCGATATCGCCCTTGACCAACAGCGCGCGGCGGTTGCCGGCGTTGGGCACATCGCGCTGGATCACCCGCTTCAACTGCGGCAGCGGTCCGTTCTTCCAGTCATCATTGCGCACATAGATGATCTCCTGGCCCGGCTTCCACGACTCCACCTTGAAGGCGCCGCCGCCTGCGACGTTGCTCTTGGTCCAGTTGAGGCCCCATGGATCCTGCGCGGTCGCGTTTTTCTTCACCAGTTCGGAATTGAAGATCGAGGGCACCGGCACGGCGATGTCGTTCATGGTCAGCTTGTCGCGGCGCACGAAATCGACACGAAAGGTCTGGTCGTCAACCACCACAAACTGCTTGGGGTCCTCCAGCGAGCCGGCCTTCATCTGAAAAGTCGGAAAGCCGCCCACGGCCACGGCGCGATCGAACGACCATTTCACGTCCTTGGCGGTCACCGGCGTGCCGTCATGAAACTTGGCACTCTTGCGCAACTTGAAGGTGACAAAATTGCCGTCGGCTGCGATTTTCCAGGATTCCGCCAGCTCGGGCAGGAGCTTGGTGTAGTCGTACATGACCTGCCCGTCGGGCAGCTTTTTATTGCCGAAAGTCATCAGGCGGTCGTAGCACATCCACGAGACCGCGTAGCTCGGCCGATTCGCGCCGAGGGTGTGAATGTCGAGCGAATTGGGCCCGAATTCGTTGGCCACCACCAGCACATCCTTGGGCCGCGCCTGCGCCACGGCAGCGCCGCTCCAGAGCGCCGGGGCGGCCACGCCAGCCGCGGTGAGCGCGCCGGTCTGCAGAAAGTTGCGTCTTTGCATGAAGGCTCCTTGGTCGATGTTGCGGGAAAAAGAAAATCAGACACGAGTGGCGACAAAGGCGCGCCAGCCGCCAAATGCGGAAACATCCTGCGCACCCGCCAGCGCATAGGGCTCGCAGATGAAGCCCTTGACCCGGCTGCCGTCGGCCAGTTCGAGCGAGCCGATGCCCAATGGCGCCGGAATCTCTTCAACGAAACTGCCGAAGTGCTGCGTGGGCATGTCCCAAAGTTCAAGCGCGATCGCCACGCCATCGCTGTCCACACGCAGCAGGCCCGGCTTGGGCGGGCTGGTGGCTGGCAAGGCGTAAAGACGGTATGAAGCCGCGGTGTGCGCCGCACCAACCAGGCGCGCACCGCGGCTGGTCAATTGATGGTTGAGCGGCATGCCCGACAAATGTGCGCCCACCACCGCCACGCGCTGCATGCCAAGTGCCGGCGCTGCCACAGCCGATGGCTGCGCCGGCGCTGGCAGCGCCAGCCCGATCGCACCCAAAGGCAAGGCCGTGCTGCGCTGCCAGGCAACGCCTAAGGCGCACAAGGCCGGCTCGGCCCAGGCGGGTGCGATGAAGGTCACGCCGAACGGCAGGCCGTCGGCCCGCATTGATGACGGCAGCGCAATGGCGCTCCAGTCGAGCAGGTTGACAAAATTGGTATAGGTGCCTAAGCGCGCGTTGCGCTTGAACGGGTCGGCGTTGACTTCCGCGATGGTGTAAATGGTGGGCGAGGTCGGCACCAGCAAGGCGTCGATTCCCGACCACAGTGGAGCGATCGCGCGCCGCAATTCTTCGAGGCGGTAAATCGCCTTGAAGGTGTCCACCGCCGTATAGCGGGTGGCCTCGCCGATCACCGCTCGTACGGTCGCATCGATCACTTCGGGTCGCAGGCGCATGAGCGCATCGAGCGCGGCATGGCGTTCAGCCACCCACGGCCCCTGGTACAACAGGTCCGCCACCTCGAAGAGAGGTTTGAAATCGATTTCGGTGATGGCAGCTCCCAGCGCCCCTGCGCGCAGAAGCGCCAGGTCGAACTCGCGCGCCTGCAACGCATCGCCGAAAAATTCGGGTTGGCGCGGCACCCCCAGGCGCAAGGCGGGCGAGAAACGCGTAAGCGGCGGCGCTGCCGGCCTTGAATAGGCATCCCCCGCGTCGTAACCCGCAGCCACCTGCAGCACCACCTGCGCATCGGCCACATCGAGCGCGAAAATCGAAATGCAGTCAAGACTGCGGCACGCCGGTACCAGCCCGCGATTCGAAATCAGGCCGCGCGTAGGCTTCAAGCCGACGATGTTGTTGAAGCCGGCAGGCACCCGCCCTGAACCCGCGGTATCGGTGCCAAGGGCGAAGCCGACTAAGCCGCGCGCCACCACCGACGCCGAGCCGGATGAAGAGCCGCCGCTGATGTACTCCGCCTTGAAGGTATTCGGTACCGCGCCATAGGGCGAGCGGGTACCCGCAAGCCCGGTGGCGAACTGGTCGAGATTGGTCTTGCCGACAAGCAAGGCGCCGGCGGCACGCAGCCGCCGCACCACCGCCGCATCGCTTGCCGGCCGGTAGGCGAAGTGCGGGCAAGCCGCTGTTGTCGCTAGGCCCTTCGCATCGATGTTGTCCTTGACCGCGAACGGGATGCCGTAAAGCGGAAACCTGGCCCAATCGCAGCCACTGGCGGCGAAACGGGTTTCAAGTTCGCGCGCCGCTGCCAACAGCTCCGTATCGCTGAAACGCACAATCCAAGCGCAGTCGGAGGCCGGCGTCGTCAGACGATCCAGCAGCGCCGCCATGGTGCGCTCGGGCGTCAGGACGCCGCTACGGTAACGCGTGTGAAGTTCGGAGGCGAGCATGTAGACCCGGGCGCACCATCATGTATACAAGATGGTTTCGAGCAAGCCGCGTGCCAATCCTTCCCTTAGATTTCAAGCCGCTGATTTAATGGAATTTAGTCGCGCCAGCCGCGCGCCTGCGCAGCGTCAATCGCGCACCGTTACAGTGCCTGCTGGATGCCATTGGCACGCAGGCGTGCGCCTGCCGCCTGTGCCACACCGATCGGCACCAGGTTCCCCAGAAACACCTGCGCCACGTGCTTCCAGGAAAACTTGAGCGCATGACTGCGCGCGGCCTCGCGTGAAATCCGTAGTGCCCCGATCGCCGCCGCGCGCAAGTCATGATCCAGCACCCCCGGACCATCCGCACCAATCACGTCCAGCGGGCCGGGCACCGGATAAGCCGCCACCGGCACGCCACAGGCAAGCGCTTCCAGCAATACCAGCCCGAACGTGTCGGTGCGGCTGGGAAACACGAACACATCGGCGGCGCGGTAATAGGCGGGCAGGGCCGCATGCGCGACCGCACCGCTGAAGTGGGTGGCCGGATAGGCCAAGCGCAGCTCTTCGAACTGCGGCCCGCCGCCAATCACCCACTTCGACCCCGGCAGTTCGAGAGCGAGAAACGCGCGCAGGTTTTTTTCAACCGCCACCCGCCCGACATAGGCGAATACCGGGCGCCCATCCACCGGCACCGCATCAGCCGGCGCGCCGGGGCCCTCGGGCCGGAACTTCTCTACGTCCACGCCGCGCGGCCAGATCACCGTATTGTTGAAACCGCGCGCCTGCAACTCCTGCTGGATCGAGGCGGTCGGCACCATGACGCGTAGGGCGCGCCCGTGAAAGCGCCGCAGCCAGGCATAGGTCACCGAAATCGGCAGCGGAACCCGCGCCCGCAGATACTCCGGAAAGCGCGTGTGGTACGAGGTCGTGAAAGGCAGCTTGTGGCGCACGCAGCAGCGCCGTGCCGCGATGCCAAGCGGCCCTTCGGTGGCGATATGTATCGCGTCAGGCTTGAGCGTATCGAGCGCACGGCGCACCCCGGCACCGGGAAACAGCGCCAGGCGGATTTCCGGGTAGGTCGGGCACGGCATGGTACGAAAGCTGGCGGGCGTCACGAAGTGCACCGCGTGCCCGAGACTGCCGAGTTCGCGGCCCAGTGTGGTCAGGGTGATCACCACGCCGTTGACTTGCGGCGGCGCGGTGTCGGTCACGATCACGATCTTCATGCGTTTTCTCCTTGCGTAAGATCTATCGAAGGCAGCGCGGTCGCGTCGTGACCCATGCTGTTCCACACCACGACACGCAGTTCGCCGGTGTGGGTTTCGACTATGGCCGTCAGGCTTTCGACCCAGTCGCCATCGTTGCAGTAGAGAATGCCGTCGATATCGCGAATTTCGGCCTTGTGAATGTGGCCGCAGATGACTCCATCGAGCCCGCGACGGCGCGCCTCGTTGGCCAGCGCTTCTTCGAAATCGCAGATGAATCCCACCGCGTTCTTCGCCTTGTGCTTGAGGTATTGCGACAAGGACCAGTAGGGAAAGCCGAGCCGCACGCGCAGGTGATTGAACCAGTGGTTGAGTTGCAGAATCACGGTGTACAAGCTGTCGCCAAGGTAGGCCAGCCATTTGGCGTGACGAATCACGCCGTCGAACAGGTCACCGTGGATCACCAGCATGCGGCGGCCGTCGGCCATGGTGTGGATCACCTCGTCCATCACCTCGATGCCGCCGAAATTGAGGTTCAGGTAGTGGCGCAGCGGCTCGTCATGGTTGCCGGGCACATACACCACCCGCGTGCCCTTGCGCGCCTTGCGCAACAGCTTCTGCACCACATCGTTGTGTGCCTGCGGCCAGTACCAGCTTTTCTTCAGGCGCCAGGCGTCGACGATGTCGCCCACCAGATACAGGGTCTCGGATTCGTTCTCGCGCAGGAAATCGAGAAGGTAGGCGGCCTTGCAGCCGGCGGTGCCAAGGTGAACATCGGAAATCCAGATGCTGCGATAAGGGGCGTGAAAACTGTCGAGCAGGTCGGCTGGTCGCACTGGGGCTTTGCCTCGAACTCGAAGCCCGGATTGAACCACAGCGGCATGTCATGCGCATGACCATGGCATGACGATTCGATGACTGCGCGCCCGCTAACGACCCTTGCGCCGCCTCAGCACCTTGCGCATGCCCTTGAGCGACACGGCCTGCGGCGCGTGAGCATGGGTGAGCTCGGCCAGCAGGCGCTGTTGTACTGGCGCCTTGCTCGCGCGTCGCGCATACGACCCGGCGGAGTCAAGCTCCCAAGCGCCGGCATCGCGCTTCAAATAAGGGCTGAGACCCTCGTTGTAAACCCGCTTGGCCAACTTGCTGTCGAGCACCGGGAAACACACTTCGACACGGCGGAAAAAATTGCGGTCCATCCAGTCCGCGCTGGACAGGTAGACCAGCGGTTCGGCGCCGTTGTCGAACCAGAAAATGCGGCTGTGCTCGAGAAAGCGCCCGACCACCGAGACCACCCGGATGTTCTCGGACACGCCG
Organism: Burkholderiales bacterium; assembly: GCA_043786185.1. Taxonomy (GTDB): domain Bacteria; phylum Pseudomonadota; class Gammaproteobacteria; order Burkholderiales; family JAEUOS01; genus JAEUOS01. The sequence continues at coordinate 3,486 of JAYVWK010000067.1, read as the reverse complement.
GCCACACCCGGCACCAAGGCGCAGGCGCCACGTACGATCAGATCGACCTTCACCCCCGCCTTCGAGGCGGCATACAGCGCGGCGATCACACGCGGTTCGAGCAGGGCATTCATCTTGCCGATGATGCGCGCACGGCCACCCGCGCGCGCGCGCGCCGCCTCGGCCGCGATCGCCGCCAGTACATTGTCGTGCAGGGTGAAAGGCGCCTGCCAGAGGTGCGACAGCTTGCGCGCCTTCGACAGGCCGGTGAGCTGGCGAAACACCTCGTTCACATCCGCTGTGAGCGTGTCGTTGGCGGTCAACAGGCCGAAATCGGTGTACAGGCGCGCGGTGCGCGGGTGGTAGTTGCCGGAACCCAGATGGGCATAGCGCTTGAGCCGGCCGGCCTCGCGGCGCACCACCAGCAGCATCTTGGCATGGGTCTTGTGGCCGACCACGCCGTACACCACATGCGCACCCACCTCTTCTAAGCGCGCAGCCCAGTTTAGGTTGGTTTCTTCGTCGAAGCGCGCCATCAGTTCGACCACCACCGTGACTTCCTTGCCGCTGCGCGCCGCCTTGAGCAGCAGTTCCATCAATTCCGATTCGGCACCGGTGCGGTAAATGGTCTGCTTGATCGCCACCACCGCCGGGTCGGAGGCGGCGGCGCGCAGAAAATCGAGCACCGGATCGAATGATTCGAACGGGTGATGCAGCAAAACGTCGCCACGCGCGATGGTCTGAAAAACCTCGGCCTCGTTGGCGAATAGCACAGTGTGATTGGGGTGGAAGGCCGGGTACTTCAAATCCGGTCGTTCGATGAAATCGGCCAGTTGCATCAGGCGCGCCAGATTGACCGGGCCTTCGGCCCGGAACAGGTCGGCTTCTTCCAGGCCAAACTGCGTAAGCAGAAAGCTCACCACCTCCTGCGGGCAATCCGTGTTGACCTCGAGGCGCACCGCATCGCCGAAATGGCGCTGCGGCAGCTCGCCCTGCAGCGCCTGCTTGAGATTTGTCATCTCCTCTTCGTCAACAAACAGGTCGCTGTTGCGGGTAACGCGGAACGGATGACAACCGCGCACGGTGAGGCCGGGAAACAACTCGCCGATATAGCGAATCAGCACCGTCGACAGCAGAATCGAGGCATTCGCGCCGAAACGCGCCGGCAGCGGAATAAGCCGCGGCAAGGCGCGCGGCGCCTGCACGATCGCCAGCTTGGCATCGCGCCCGAAGGCGTCGCGCCCCTCCAGCACCACCGCGATGTTGAGCGACTTGTTGAGCACGCGCGGGAAGGGGTGCGCCGGGTCCAGACCGATTGGCGTCAACACCGGAAAGATCTGTTCCTCGAAATGGCGCCGGCCCCAGGCCTCGAGCGCCGGCGACCATTCGGGTCTGTAGAGGAAATTGACCCCGACGGATTCAAGGGCGGGCAGGATGCTGCGGTTGAGCAGATCGTACTGGCGGGTGACGAGGTCGCGCACCCGGCTACGCACCGTTTCGATCACCTTGCCCACCGGCAGGCCGTCGGCCTCACGCGTGGCGGGGTCGTTCAGGGCCTGTTCCACCAGGCCGGCGAAGCGCACCTCGTAGAATTCGTCAAGGTTGGAGCTGACGATGCAGACGAAGCGCAGGCGTTCGAGCAGCGGATTGGTTTCGTCGGCGGCCTGTGCCAACACCCGTTCGTTGAATGCCAGAATGCCGAATTCGCGGTTCAACAGCGGCGGCGGGCTAGTGGTTTTCTTTTTGCTTTCCACGGGTTTCCTGCTTCCTTCAGGTTGCCATTGCGCAAGTATGTGACGCCAAGATGACAGTTTGACGACACGAGACTGCTGGAAAGCGCCATTGTGGTGCATTCAGTGTCACAGTCTGGTCATTTTGGTGTGTCACAATTTGACCTTGGTCAATGGGACCGCTGCATTTAGCATACGTCGAACGGGCAAAACATGAAAACCTGGCCGCATGTCGCTGCCATCGATCTTGGTTCCAACAGTTTTCGACTCGAAGTCGGCCGCACCGAAGGCGGCCACATCTACGTGCAGGATTCGCTGCGCAGCAATGTGCGACTGGCCGCCGGCTTGGGGCCGGACAAGCGCTTAGACGAAGAGTCGCAGACGCGTGGCTTAGACGCCCTGGCGCGTTTCGCGCAACGCATCGCCGACTTTCCGGCCAGCCACGTGCGCGCTGTCGCCACCAACACCCTGCGGGTGGCACGCAACGCCGGCGACTTCATCGCCCGCGCCGAGAAAATTCTCGGTTTTCCGATCGAAGTGATCGCCGGGCGCGAAGAAGCGCGGTTGATTTTTTGCGGCGTGGCCCATAGCGTACCGGCCAACGAAGACCGGCGCCTGGTGGTAGACATTGGCGGCGGCTCGACCGAATTCTCGATCGGCACCGGATTCGAGCCCGAATTGATGGAAAGCCTGTACATGGGCTCGATCAATTCGACGCTGTCGCATTTTCCCGGCGGCTTCATCGACGATTTCACCATGAAGCAGGCCGAACTTGCCGCGCGCCGCGAAATCGAAGTCATCTCGGCGGCGGCAATCAAGAGCGCCTGGACCGTGGCCATCGCCTCTTCCGGCACAGCGCGCACCATCGCCCGCATCTTGGCCGAGAACAACGGCGGCGACGGCAGCATCAGCGCCGCCGGCATGCGCTGGATACGCAAGAAAATGCTGGCCGCGGGCAGCATCGATCAACTCGATTTCGCCGGCCTCAAACCCGAGCGTGCGATAAACCTGCCGGGCGGCTTCGCCATCCTTTCATCGGTATTCACCGAATTGGGCTTAGAGCGCATGCAGGTGGCGGACAACTCCCTTCGCCTGGGCGTTTTGTACGACCTGCTGAATCGCCTGTCGGCACCGGAAGCCGCGCACGACAAGCGCGAAGACACCGTGACGCAGTTCGAGACCCGCTACCACGTCGATCGGCGCCAGTCCACACGCATCAGCCACCTGGCACTGCGCCTGGCCGCCCACGTAGTGCCCGAGGTGCGCGACAGCCATGCGGAAACCTACCGCTTCATCGAATGGGCCGCGCGCCTGCATGAAGTGGGCCTCTCGATCGCGCATAACGGCTATCACAAACATTCGGCATATATCGTAGCCAACGCCGACATGCCGGGCTTTTCACGCGATGAACAAAAGCGCCTGGCGTTCCTGATTCTGGGCCATGCCGGCAAGCTGCCCAAGCTGGCACGCGAAGCGATGCCCAAACCATGGTGGCTGGCGGTGGCCTGCCTGCGCTTGGGCGCGCTGGTACACCGCAGCCGGCAAACCTTCGAGGTGCCGGCCATCGAGCTCTCGCTCGACGGCAAGCGACTCAATCTGTCCATCGACGAGACCTGGCTGCAGGCCAATCCACTGACCGCCTACTCGCTGGATCAGGAGATCAAGGCCTGGCAGGAGCTGGGCGACGAGCGGCCGTTCGGTTTTGCGCTGGAGCAGAAGGTCGCGCTGCCGGCCTGAACGCATCGCGACGCACTTCAGAGGAACTTCACCCGCGCTT
>JAYVWK010000066.1:0-3136 GCA_043786185.1 Burkholderiales bacterium | reverse complement strand
GCGGTTTGCCGCCGGCTAAGAAGTACACCGCCCAGGCGGCGTCGGCCGCACTCGCATCGGCGAAATAGGCCTTGAGCGCAGCGACCTTGGCATTGGTGGCGGTCTGCGCGTCGAGTTCGGTGTAGAGGCGAGCGAAGCGAATCAAAGTTGGTTCCGACAAAAGTGAAACCCTACTTTTGTCGGGCTTGAATGGCAGGAAATCGCCGGCGTAGCCGGACAATTTCCTGAGGAAAGGGCGAGGCCAGGGCAGCGCTTCGCTTCGCTCGCGCGGGGTTGTCGCTTGGTCACGTTGCTTGGCTGCCTGGCGTTGCGCCGAACAGCTTCTTTTTGAATGCCTCGAAGGCTTCGTCGCGGTCGGTGTAGGTTTCGCGAATCGCGTGTTCGTTGCGCGCTTGTTCGGCGCCGACGAAGGCAGCCAGTGCCTCCTTGAGGGCGGGCGTCAGGTTGCGGTCGGCCGAGAGCACGACTTGCGTCACCAGGGCCGGGTCGATGTGCTTGGGGCCGGCCAGGCACAGATGCGTGCCCGCAGGCAGGGCCTCGATCAAGCCCAAGAGCGCGCGCTCGCCTTCGTGCGGCGCCAGGTAGGTGGCGTCCGGCAGGCGCGCGATCAGCGGCGGCTCGTCCGGCGCGGGCGGCTCCCAGGCGGCGGCGATGTAGTGTGCATGCAGGGTGTCGGAGGCAGCCACGGCGCGGAACACGCAACCGATCCATACGCCCTCGCGCCACCGGCGCGTCAGGCGCGGCATGACTTCGGACACAAAGCGTTGCTGGATCTGGCGGTCCATGGGTGGGCTTTCCGTGAAAGTGCTTAGGCGGCCGCTTGCGCCATGTTGGCGAAGGCTGTATTGGTGGTCTCGTCGCCGCTGTCACCGCCGAATTCGGTTTCGAAGGCTTGCGCGGCTAGCCCGCGTTCGCCCAGCGCGCGCACCATCACCGGCACCTGGCCATGGGTCACGATCACGCGCGCGGCGCCGCTGGCCTCGATGGCCCGCATCAGCCCCGCCCAGTCGGCGTGATCGGAGAGCACGAAGCCGCGGTCGACCGCATGGCGCCGGCGCGCACCGCGCAGTTGCATCCAGCCGGAGGCGAAGGCATCGGAATAGTCGCCGAAGCGCTTGAGCCAGGCCGAGCCCTGGGTTGAAGGGGGTGCCAGCACCAGTGCGCGCTTGAAATCCACCGCGCCGTCCGGCGCGCTTGCCAGCCGTGTCGCCGGGAGTTCGACGCCGCTTGCGCGATAGGCCGCGTTGAGCGCCTCGGTGGCGCCGTGACACACGATCGGGCCGATCGTGTGATCCACCATCGCCAGAATGCGCTGCGCCTTGCCGAATGAATAGGCGAACAGCACGCTGGTGCGGCCCGCGTCGGCGTTGGCGGCCCACCAAGCGTTGATCTCGGCGGCGATATCGGTCTGTGCGCGCCAGCGGTAGACCGGCAGCCCGAAGGTCGATTCGCTGATGAAGGTGTCGCAGCGCACCGGCTCAAACGGTGCGCAGGTGCTGTCTTCGGCCACGAAGTCCGGCGCCGCCTTGTAGTCGCCGGAGGCGACCCACACCACGCCGTCATGTTCGATACGCACCTGCGCCGAGCCCAGCACGTGGCCGGCCGCGTGCAGCGAGACACGCACGCCGTTGATGCTGATCGCCTCGCCGTAGGCCAGCGTCTGCAATGCGATATTGGTGCCCAGTCGTGCGCGCAATACATGGGCCGACGGCGCGGCCGCCAGATAGTGCTGGTGACCGCCGCGGGCATGGTCGCCATGCGCATGGGTGATGACGGCACGCTCGACCGCGCGCCAGGGGTCGATATAAAAGTCGCCGGGCGGGCAGTACATGCCTTGCGGGCGCAGGATCACCAAGTCTGTCATTGCCGCAGGCCTTGTCGATGCATACAGTTGCACGCCACTGAATGTACCATTGGCGCCTGCAAGCACAACAAGGCGTCGGCCGCGGAGACAGACCAAGTGAAACCAGCCTTCAATTGCATCAGCCGGGCCTTGCTGCTGGCGCTGGCATTGCTGCCCGCACTTGCCGCCCACGCGCAACCGGCCTGGCCGACGCGCCCGGTCAAGGGCATCAATCCGTTCGCCGCCGGCGGGCCGTCGGATGTTCTGGGGCGCCTGATCGGCGATCGCCTGGCGCAGCGGCTCGGGCAGCCGTTTGTGATGGAAAACCGCCCCGGGGCGGCCGGCAACATCGGCATTGATGCGATGGCGAAATCCGCGCCCGACGGCTACACCCTGGCCTGGGTGGTCGATTTCAACCTGACGGTCAACCCGGCGCTGTATCCGAACATGCCGTACAGCGTCGAGCGCGACATCCAGCCGATCGCGGTGTTCGCCGTTGGCGACGTGGCGCTGGTGGTGCATCCGACGGTGGCGGCCAACTCGCTGGCCGAACTGATCGCGCTGTTGAAGGCGAAGTCGCTGGCGTTCGCTTCCGCCGGGCCCGGTTCACCCGGCCACATGGTGGGTGAGATGTTCAAGCGCGAACTCGGCCTCGAGCTGATGACCCATGTGCCGTACAAAGGCAATTCGCCGGCCACCCTGAGCGTGGTGTCGGGCGAGACCCAGGTGTTTTTCGGCGCGTTGCCGGGCTCGCTGGCGCATGTCAAGGCCGGCAAACTGAGAGCGCTGGCGGTGATGTCGCGCGAACGCTCGAAGTTCATTCCTGAAGTGCCGACCGCGGTCGAGCTGGGTTATCCGAAGCTGCTGGCATCGAACTGGTTCGGACTGATCGCGCCGGCCGGCACACCGATGGCGATTGTCGAGCGCCTGCATCGCGAGATCGCGGGCATCGTCGCCGAGCGCGACTTCGTCGAGCGCATCGAGAAAATGGCCATCGTGCCGCTGCTGGCGACGCCCGAACAGATGCGCAGCATGATTCGTACCGAGGGTGCGGCCTGGGCCGCGGTGGTGCGAGCGGCCAACATCAAGATCGAGTAAGGGCGCAGGAATAAATCCACTGCGCGGGCCAACCCCACGCCTTGCGGTCGCGTTCTATCCGGGCGCCGGCCGCGCGCCCGGCCAGCGCGGCAGCGCCGACAGCAATTGCAACACGCCGGCGGCCAGGCCGAGGCCGGCACCGAGTTGCACCGCCAGCGAATACGAGCCGTACTGGTCGAACAGCGCGCCGCCGCC
>JAYVWK010000065.1:0-5418 GCA_043786185.1 Burkholderiales bacterium | reverse complement strand
TTGCTGTTCGATACCAGGGCCGACTCGATCTCCATCGTGCCCAGACGATGCCCGGAGACGTTGAGCACGTCGTCAATCCGCCCCATGATGGTGAAGTAGCCGGTATCGCGATCGCGAATCGCACCGTCGCCAGCCAGATAGAGTTTGCCGCCCAGCTCTTCAGGAAAATAGGTCTTGCGAAACCGCTCGGGGTCGCCCCAGATTGTGCGCAGCATCGAGGGCCAGGGGCGCTTGATCACCAGGATGCCGCCGTTGCCATTGGGCACGTCATGCCCGGTCTCGTCGACGATCGCGGCCATGATGCCAGGCAGGGGCAAGGTGCAGGATCCGGGCACCAGCGGCGTGGCGCCGGGCAGGGGCGTGATCATGTGGCCACCGGTTTCGGTCTGCCAGAAGGTATCGACGATCGGGCAGAGGCCGCCGCCGATGTTCTCGTGGTACCACATCCAGGCTGCCGGATTGATCGGCTCGCCGACCGAACCCAGGATGCGCAGCGACGTGAGATCGTAATTGCGTGGATGCGCCTTGGGGTCGACCTCGGACGCTTTGATCAGCGAACGGATCGCCGTCGGCGCGGTGTAAAAGATCGAACACTGATGCTTGCCGATCATGTCCCAGAAGCGGCCGGCGCTGGGGTAGGTGGGCACCCCTTCGAACACTATTTCGGTGGCGCCCACCGCCAGCGGGCCATAGGCCACGTAGGAGTGGCCGGTGACCCAGCCGATGTCGGCGGTACACCAGAACACGTCCGTCGGCTTGATGTCGAAGGTCCAGCGCATCGTCAGCATGGTCCACAGCAGGTAACCGCCGGTGGAATGCTGTATGCCCTTGGGCTTGCCGGTCGAACCCGAGGTATAGAGAATGAACAGCGGGTGCTCGGCGCCCACCCACTCCGGTTCACACACGTAGCTCTGGCCAGCCTCGACCTCATGCATCCAGGTATCACGCCCGGCTTGCATGCCAACCGCACCACCGGTGCGCCGGTACACCACCACATTGCGGATCGCCTCGCAGCCGCCCATGTCCAGCGCTTCGTCGACCATCGCCTTGATCGGCAGCGCCCTGCCGCCGCGCATCTGCTCGTCGGCGGTGATGATGGCCACCGCACCGACGTCGATCACGCGCTCCTGCAGGCTCTTGGCCGAAAAACCGCCGAACACCACCGAATGGGTGGCACCGATGCGCGCGCAGGCCTGCATCGCCACCACACCTTCAATGGTCATCGGCATGTAGATGATGACACGATCACCACGGCCGATGCCCATGCCGCGCAAGGCATTGGCGAAGCGGCAGACGCGTGCGTGCAGCGCCTTGTAGGTGATGCGCGTGGAGTTGCCGTCGTCGGCCTCGAAAATAATCGCGGTCTTTTCGGCATTGCCGTTGGCCAGATTGACGTCAAGGCAGTTGTAGGAGGCGTTCAACTCGCCATCCTCGAACCACTTGTAAAACGGCGCATTGGACTCGTCGAGCACCCTGGTGAACGGTTTGTGCCACGCAATAGTCTCGCGCGCCAGGCGCGCCCAGAAGCCCGCGTAGTCGCGCTCGGCTTCGCGGCACAGCGCATCGTAGGCCGCCATGCCGGAAATGGTCGCAGCCTTGACCATGGATTCGGCTGGCGCGAAGATGCGCTTTTCCTGCATTACCGATTCGATCGCGGACATTGCGTTACTTGTCTCCCCGGTTGATTGTCGTCGCACTGCTGCGCAGCCAAGCCTAACTGCGACAATCGTAGGATTCTTGCCTCACGGGACCCTTACAAACATGCACTTGCGAAGCTGCGGCAACGCTGCACCCTGCCCTGATTGGTCACCAACTGAAGCCAATGCAATACGAACTACGCTATTACCATTGGCCGAGACGGTAGGGCAGAGACCTTACAGCATCCTTACAATATGTGACTTTTCCCACACTTTCCATTTTGCGACGCACCATTTCCATGACACCCATCCAGTTCATTCGTGACTTCGACCCCGCCTACGCCACCCTGGTTGAGGTTTCACCGCTGATACGCCGCATGGTGGCGCGCAACAGCGGACCGTTCACCGCCTGGGGTTCGGGCACCTATGTGATCGGGCGCGGCGCAGTCGCGGTGATCGATCCGGGTCCGCTCGACATGGCCCATGTCGAGTCGCTTCTGGCCGCGCTTGACGGCGAGCGCATCACGCATCTGGTGATCACCCACACCCACCTCGACCATTCACCGGCGGCGGCGCCCCTGCGCGAACGCACCGGCGCGCGGGTGGTCGGCTGCGGGGTGCACGGCGCGCGCGGTGAGACCACCGAAGCCGGCGCCGACTACGATTTCGTGCCTGAAACGCAAATGTTCGATGGCGATACCTGCAGCGGGCCCGGCTGGACCCTGCGCGCGGTTGCCACACCGGGACATACCTCGAACCATGTCTGCTACAACCTGACCGAGGAACGCGCACTGTTCACCGGTGATCACGTCATGGGCTGGTCGACCACGGTGGTTTCGCCGCCGGATGGCAACATGGCGGACTACATGGCCAGCCTGGACAAGCTTCTGGCACGCGACGACCTGGTGTATTACCCCACGCACGGCGCGCCGATCGCAAGCCCGCAAGCCTTCGTGACCCAGTTGATCGGCCATCGCCGCGAGCGCGAGGATCAGGTGCTGGCCTGCATCGCCGCGGGCTGCGACAGTATCGAGGCAATGGTGCGCAAGCTGTACGCTGACGTCGATCCGCGCCTGCATCGCGCGGCCGGGCGGTCGGTTCTGGCGCATCTGGAAAAGCTGATCGGCGAGGCGCGCGTTGCGCGCGCCGACAACGCCGCGGGGAATGCCGCGCAAGCCACTCCTGCGGAACGATTCATGCTGGCCTGAGCCTGCGTCAGCCGACCTGGCTTAGCGCCGAACACGGCACCACCTCTTGCGGCGCGCCTATAATTTGCATTCCGGGCGCGATTCCGCGACCGCCCCCACGCACGCGTGCCGCTCTTTCCCCTGATCGCACTGATGGTGCTCACGCACCTGTCCTACACCGGCAGCCGCATCGCCCTGTCGTTGTACGCACTGCAGTTGGGCGCATCCGCTTTCACAGTCGGGCTCTTGATGTCGCTGCTCGCAGTGATTCCGGTGCTGATGTCGGTACAAACCGGGCGCTGGACCGATCGCGCCGGCCCGGTGCTGCCGTCGCTGCTGGCGCTCTCGCTGGTGATCAGCGGCACCCTGCTTCCCTGGATCGCACAAAGCGTGACCGGCCTGTACGCCGCCAGCATGATGCTTGGCACCGGCTTCATGACCGCCCATGTGGCCATCAACAATGCGGTCGGACATGTGAGCACGCCTGACAAGCGTGCCCTCAACTTCAACTACCTGGCACTCGGATTCTCGACCTCGAGCGTGTTCGGGCCGGTGATCGCCGGTTACGCCATCGACCACGTCGGTCATGCGCAAACCTTTCTCGTGCTGGCGCTGTTTCCGGGGCTGGCGCTATTGGTGCTGTGGCCGATCGTGCGCCGGCATGCGCAGCATGCGCGCGGCAGCGTCGCTCCGCCGGCCAATCCGCGCATCATCGACTTGCTGCGCAACGCGCCGCTGCGCGCGGTGTTCATCGTCAGCGGCCTGTTGTCGATGGGCTGGGACCTGTTCACCTTCATGGTGCCATTGCAGGGTTCGCGTCTGGGCTTGTCGGCCTCGACCATCGGACTCATCATGGGCGCGTTCGGGCTGGCCACCTTCGTGGTGCGCGCCTTCATGCCGTGGATCGCGCGCAGCCTGTCCGAGTGGCAAACGTTGGCCCTGGCGCTGTCGATCACCGCGGCGGTGTATTTCGTGTTTCCGCTTGTGAGCCTGGTGCCGGCCCTGATCGCACTGGCCTTCATCTTGGGGCTTGGCCTGGGCAGCGCGCAACCCATGGTCATGAGCCTGATCCACCGCGCGGCACCGGCCGGCCGTGCCGGCGAGGCCGTCGGCGTGCGCACCATGGTGATGAACGCCAGCCACACCGCCCTTCCCTTGTTGTTCGGCGCACTTGGCACCGCCCTGGGCATGGTGCCGGTGTTCTGGGCCCTGGCTTTATGCATGGGCGCCGGCGGCGTCTACGCAGGCAGGCGGCGCGGCACTGTCGGCACGGCACCGTGAATCCGCATTCTGGATGCGCGGCGGCAGCCATCGCGATCGCCCTGACTTTGTGCACACCCGATTGGGCCCGGGGTTTTGACCTGCAGGGCCATCGCGGTGCACGTGGCCTGGCGCCTGAAAACACCCTGATCGGCTTTCAGCGCGCCTTGGCCGAGGGCGTAACCACGCTCGAACTCGATATCGGCATCACGCGCGACGACGTTGCGGTGATCCATCACGACAGTGCGTTGAACCCGAACTTGACGCGCGACCATCGCGGCATGTGGATCGCCACGCCAATACCGATCCAGAGCCTCACGCTGCGCGAGTTGCAGCGCTTCGATGTCGGCCGCATGTGGCCGGGCAGCGACTATGCTGCGCGCCATCCGGCCCAACAGGCACGCGACGGCCAGACAGTACCGACGCCGGGCGACCTGTTCCGCATGATTCGTTCGCAGGGCAACCTCACGGTGCGCTTCAATATCGAAACCAAGATTTCTCCGCTGGCGCCGTCGGCCACCGCCAGTCCCGAACAAATGGTTGATGCGATCCGGCGCGAGGTCAGGCGGCATGCGATGCACGGTCGCGTCAGCCTGCAATCGTTCGACTGGCGCACCCTGGCCTTGGCACAAAGGCAACACCCGCCCTTGCCGACGGTTTACTTGAGCGTGCGAGCGCCCTGGCTCGACAATATCGATCCGCGCTGGAACGACGGCATGCGGCTCGCGGACCACGGCTCGATTCCGCGCATGGTCAAGGCCGCCGGCGGAGTCGCCTGGTCGCCCTTTCATGCAGACCTTGGCGCCGCCGAAGTGGCCGAGGCGCAGGCGCTCGGCCTGAAGGTGATTCCGTGGACGGTCAACCTGCCCGCTGATATGGAACGCATGCTCGATCTCAAGGTCGACGGACTGATCACCGACCGCCCCGATCAGGCGCGTCGACTGCTTCAGGAGAGACGCATCGAGGTGCGCGCCAACCAGTGATCAATGCCGGCGGCAGCCATTTTCAAACGCCGTCCGAGCGCGCAGCGCCAATGCATGTTTGAATCTGTCACGCGCAGGATGCACCTGCGCATGAATCGCGAAAGGGAAGATCATGCGCCTCTACAGTCACCGCCAGCGGCCTTTCCACATGAGCCCGCTGGCACTCGAAAGCCTCGCGCGCCAGACCGTCGGCCCGGCGCCGCAAGCGCAGCGCGCGTGCCAGCCGGACGATGACGGAAGCGCTTCGACAGATGCGGTCAAACACGTCTTTCCCGAGTATCTGGCTCTGTTCCGCAAGTTGCTCGACGGCCCGAGCGCCGCGTCGCGCGCGCCGGTGCCCGACGATCCGCT
>JAYVWK010000064.1:0-6868 GCA_043786185.1 Burkholderiales bacterium | reverse complement strand
GTGCTCAGGCCTCACGCATCGGTGAGCCCGGAAGCGAGCACGTGATCGATCAGGTCGTTGGCACTGCTGAAGCGATCCGCCGGCTTCTTCGCCATCATGCGGTCAATCACCGCCTGATACCGCTCCAGGCCCTCGGGCAGGCGCGGGATCGCGGCATTGACGTGCTGGTACATCAGCGCCTGGGCGTTGTCGGCCTGGAACGGCCGCCGCGCGGTCAGCATCTCGAAAAACACCACGCCCAGACTGTAGATATCGGTGCGCTGATCCACCGGCATGCCCAGCGCCTGCTCGGGTGCCAGATAGTAGGGCGTGCCGAACACCTCGCCATGCTTGGTACGGGCAATATCCGAATTGGTCTGCTTGGCGATGCCGAAGTCGGCCAGTCCCAGGCTGCCGTCGGCGCGGATCATGACGTTGTCCGGCTTCATGTCGCGATGCACGATACCTTGCGCATGTACGGCCGTCAGAGCGCCCGCCACCTGCAGCAGAATCGCCACCGCCACCTGCGGACTCAGATGGCGCGCAATCAATTCACGCAGATCGCCGCCCGGAAAGTATTCCATCGCGATATAGGCATAGGTGTCGGTGAAGCCCTGATGATAAATGCGCGCCACGTTGGGGTGATCGATCTGTGACACCAGCGCGAATTCCTGGATGAAGCGCTGCATCATCTCGCTGCCTTCTTCATCGTCGTCGGCGGCGATGGGCAGCAATTTGAGCACATGCTGGGCTTCGGTTTCCAGCTCCACCGCCAGGAACACCTTGGACATGCCGCCTTCACCAAGCTTGCGGACCATGCGATAGCCGTCGATGGTGATGTGCGAATCGTCCTGCGGCGGCTTGGGTCGCACCGGTGCCGGCGCCGGTGCCGGCACCGCGGGGGTGGGGCTCAAGCCCGAAGTGGCCGTGTCGGCCGGGTGCCCCAGGACGATCACCGCCGAATTCGAGCTGACCGCATCGACAATCATCTGGTAGAACTGCATGTCGGCGCCGGGGCGTGCGGTGAGCCCGGTAATCTCGACGATGTCGACGATGCCGGTGCGGCCCTTGACAGTCAGTTGCCCACTGCGGCCCGGAATGAAACGTCGGCCGGCCGCCTTGGCCGCGACGCGGCTCGCGACGATGCTCCAGCCCAGTTCCTTGGTCTTGCCCTCCAGGCGCGAAGCCAGGTTGACGGTGTCGCCGATGACCGTTGTTTCTGTGGCCTCGCCCGAACCCATGCGGCAAACTGAAACGTCGCCCGTATGCACGCCAACACCGATGGCGAATTCGGGCATCTGCAGATGCGGATATCTGTCGCGGATCCACGGCTTGAAGCGGTGCGCGGCCAGCACCATCAGTACCGCGGCCTTGAGCGCCCGTTCGGCATGATCGTCACTGCCGGAGCGGGCATCGAACATGGCGACCAAGCCGTCGCCCAGAAACTTGACGATCCAGCCGGCCTGATCAAGGATCGGCTCGCAAGCCTGGCCGAAAAACGCGTTGAGGAACTCGACCACCTGCCCGGGTTCGAGCAATTCGGCCATGCTGGTGAAATTGCGAATATCGGCAAACAGCACCGTGCCATAAACGGTCTCGCGCGAGGTAGCGGCGCGCACGTCGGGCGGCGAGCGCTCCTCCATGGAACTGAAGTGCGAGGTAAGGTCGAGCGAACGCCTGGGCTTGGCACCGGGCGCGCCGCGTCCGGGTTCACCGGGTGGGTGGGTGGCGACATCGTTCGACGCTGCCAAGGCGGCTGATGCCGCGGCGGCACGATCGGCAGCGCGCGAATTCGCCGCCCAACGCACGTCCGTTCGTTCGAGTGTGGCATGCGCTCCAGACTGACGGTTGCCTTCCAGCCGCTTCAGGCGCCCGGTGATGGCGTTCAACAGCTCACTGCGTTTGACCGGCTTGTTGAGAAAGTCGTCCGCGCCCAGATTCATGCTCTTGCGAAAGCTGTCGCGATCGTCCAGCGCGGTCAGGAAAATCACCGGAATCAACGCCGTCTGTTCGTTGGCCCGTACCGCCGCAAGCATGCCGAAACCGTCCATGTTCGGCATTTGCACGTCTGAAATGATGATGTCCGGGAGCTTGCTGACGGCCAACTGCAAACCCTGCAGGCCGTCCGCCGCGGTAATCACATCGTGATTCGCTGAGGCCAGGTGCAGGCGCACGAGTTCGCGAATGGTCGGGTCGTCTTCGACGACTAGGATGTTCGCCACGGCGGCTTTACGGTGTCCGGTAAATTGATCAATCGCAGCGTGGAAGTGTAGGGTGAAACACTTCGCAGCGCCTTATCTGTGTTGTAGGTATGGCCCATGCACCAGCCCTGCCCGCGCATCGTTGTTCCTGCGACTCCCCTTCATCGCCTGATTGTAACAACCTCCGCTCTCCGCCTGCGCGGGATAGGGCGTAAATTGTGGACACGCACGGACCAATGCAGAACTGGCTGCCGGGCTTAAGTGGTGGCGGCAAACCGATACCAAGTGCGAAGACTCAAAAAAAGTCGGTGCGTCCAAGTTTCCATTCGTCAGCCCTGCGTAATGTTCAGGTGCTCAAATCAAGTAGGCACGACAACCACGAGGACAACATGCAATTTCTTTCATCGCTTCAACGGGTGCGCGCCCTGACTGCGCCACTTATCGCAGCCACGGTCATTGTTTTGGCAGGATGCTCGGGGGAGTACGGTTATTCACGCAGCGTGTTTCAAGGCAAGGTGGTGGATCGCCCCGCTGCCGAGATCGAATCGTTCGCCGGCAAACCCGATGCTGTCGACAAACTTACCAGCGGCGACGAGGTCTGGACCTACAGTAAACGCACCTTCGATGCCGAAAACGGCAACGCCAAGGACGCGGCGGTCAAGATCACGCTGCGCAAGGACCTCAAATCCGGCGCCCTGGCCTATGCGGACATCGACTTTGTAGCGCAATAGGCCGGAAACGGAAATCGGGAGCCATGCAGCAAGCGTGGCCGACGCAGGGCTTTTTGGGCCACGCCATTCGCACAAAAAATGCCCCGAGTCGGGGCGGTCAAAAATTGGCGGAGAGAGCGGGATTCGAACCCGCGGTAGGTCTTAGCCTACACACGCTTTCCAGGCGTGCGACTTAAACCGCTCATCCATCTCTCCGCAGTGCGTAGATTTTAGCATTCCTCGGCCATGCGCCGCGTGACGCAAAAAAGCCCGGCCCTCTTGCGAGGGCCGGGCTTGTCGTTGGTGGCGGCTCTTGGCGAAACCGCCCCGAACAACGGCCTTAGTTGATTTCCGTACTGACGCCGCCACGCAGGCTCGGATAGCGCACATGCTCGACTAGTTCCTGCGTTTCCGCATCCGGTGCCGGCGTCAGCAGGCTGACAATGACCATCACCGCAATCCCCACCGGTACGCCGAATATGCCGGCCGAAATCGGCGCGATATCCCACCAGATGTTGTCGGCGATAGGTGAGGTCACACCGAACACGCTGCGCAGCCAGGGCTGAGTGATCGCCATGTAGTAGAACGTGGTGCTAAGCCCGGCGATCATGCCCAGGCACGCACCCATTGCATTGGCACGCTTCCAGAACACCCCCAGCACCAGCGCCGGGAAGAAGCCCGCCGCCGCCAGCGAGAACGCCGCTGAAACCAGGAACAGAATGTCCGCCGGTTTTTGCGCCGCCACCGCCGCCGCCGCCAAAGCCACTACCAGCAGCATCACCTTGGATATGGTGACACGCCGCGTGGTCGAGGCATTCGGGTCGAGCATCTTGTAATACAGGTCGTGCGACAAGGCGTTGGCAATGGTCAAAAGCAGACCATCGGCCGTCGACAGCGCCGCCGCAAGACCGCCGGCTGCCACCAATCCGGAGATCACGTAAGGCAGGCCCGCGATCTCCGGCGTCGCCAGCACCACGATGTCGCCGCCGATGGCGATTTCCGCCAACTGCACGATGCCATCCTTGTTGATATCGATTACTGATAGCAAGGACGAATCGACCTTCTGCCAGGACGCCACCCACGCCGGCAGCTTCGTAAACTCCGAACCCACCAGCAAGGTGTAGACGTCAAACTTCGCCAGCACCGCAAGGGCGGGAGCGGTGAAGTACAGGAGGAAGATGAAGAACAGCGACCAGAACACCGATTCGCGCGCCTCCTTGACCGAAGGCGTGGTGTAGTAGCGCATCAGGATGTGCGGCAATGCGGCAGTGCCGACCATCAGACAGAACACCAGCGCCAGGAAGTTCTTGCGCGAGATATCCCGCGCCTTCTCGTCCTTGCCCGGAAATGCCTCGGCATGCTTGAGCGGTGGATTGGCACGCGCACCGACCGCAGCTTCCTTGGTCCAGGCACTCTTGGCGGCGGCGGCGTCTTTCGGAAAGTCCTTGACCGCTTTCTCGGCCGCGTTGATCTGCGGCAAAGGCGCGTTGGCGGCCTTGAGATCCTCAAGATTCTTGGCTGTCTTGGTGCGCTCGGTATCGAGCGAACCCGGCAGTGCCTTGACCTTTTCGTTGGCTGCCTTGGCGCGATCGGCGAAAATTTGCCGGACTTCCTTTTCCTTGGGATCATCGGTCAACTGCTTTTCGCGTTCGGTGACTTTTTCAAGCGTCTTGCCGTACACGAACTGCGGCAGCGGAATGCCGGTGTGCTTGACCGACAGCCACACCACCGGCATCAGGTAGGCGACGATCAGAATGATGTACTGCGCCACCTGGGTCCAGGTGACCGCCTTCATGCCCCCCAGGAACGAACACACCAGAATGCCACCCAGCCCCAGGAAAATTCCCAGTTCGAACGAAACGCCGGTCAGGCGCGTGGTGATCAGGCCGACGCCGTAGATCTGCGCCACCACGTAGACGAACGAACACAGCACCGCAGCAAAAATTCCGATACCGCGGGCGAAATTGCCGCCATAGCGTGCGCCCAGAAAGTCCGGAATCGTGAACTGGCCGAACTTGCGCAGATAGGGCGCGAGGAACAGCGCCACCAGGCAATAGCCGCCGGTCCAGCCCAGGATGAAGGCCAAACCGTTGAACCCGGTCAGGTACAGCGTACCCGCCATGCCGATGAATGACGCCGCCGACATCCAGTCGGCGCCGGTGGCCATGCCGTTGAACAAAGCCGGCACCTTGCGCCCGGCCACGTAATACTCGGAGGCATCCGAGGTGCGGCTCATGATGCCGATGCCGGCATACAGGCCGACGGTGGCGATCAGGAAAATGTAGCCGATCCAGTTGCGCGGCAGGCCCATCTGTTCGAGCACCGCCAGGACGATGACGAACACGATGAAACCACCGGTATACCAGGTGTAGGCCTTCTTGAGCTGCGTGAAAAACGCGCTGCGTTCTTGTGCGTTGGTTGCCATGATGTCTCCCTTAGTCGCCTTCTGCCACGCCATATTCGTCGTCAAGCTTGCCCATCGCGCGCGCGTAGTACCAGATGATCGCGACGTAGATGATGAGCGAGCCCTGGGCTGCCATGTAAAACGGCAGCGGCCAGCCGAAAATGACGATGCCCGACAGTTCGCGGGCGAAGTAGCTCAATATGAAGGTTGTCGCGAACCAGATGAACAGCAATACGCCGGTCAGGCGCAGGTTCCTCTGCCAGTATTCCTTGTGCTTCTCGGTGATCTGAATTGCCATACAACCTCCTCGGGTAAATGCCTCTTTGGATGGTGCCCTTTTTCTGCCACTTTTCACTGCAACTCTTGCTACAACGTCTTTACCAGCATTGAAACATTCGGTTCAGGCGCGCGCCATCGGCGCCTGGGCGCCAGCCCCGCCGGCGGAACCCGAAGCATCTTGCGCCTTCAACTTCTGGATGTCGGCATCCAGCAGATAGGCAATCTTCGGATTGAAGCGCACCGTGTGGCGCCTCAAGCCTTCCAGCTCGGTCAGCTCGCCAAGCACGTAATGGGTCATGCCCAGCTGGTACCAGCCATACATATTCATCGGTTCGATGCGCACCACCTGCTTAAAGGCATGCTTGGCTTCCTGATGGCGCCCGTGCTTTACATGGATGATGCCGCACCCGTACCAGGCACGATCGTGATCCGGATTGCGTTCCAGCGCCTGTGCGAAATGCCGCAAGGCTTGCTCATGCAGGCCCTGCTGGTCACACACCCAGCCGATGTTGAAATGTGCAACCGCCAGATTCGGATCAATGCGCAACGCACGCTCGAACTCGGCGCGCGCGCGCGCGCGGTCGCCCTTTTGACCCCATACGTGGCCCTGCGCCATCACCGCCGCGGCCACGCCTCGCGAGCCGCGCGGCAAGCCTGACTCGATCCGGGTATACAGTTCGAGCGCGCGGTCATGCTGCTTGAAGCGCACCGCAAGCCGTGCCGCCCATTCAAAATAAAAGCGCAACAGGCGGTTCATCGCGGCACCACCGGCGTCGACGCCTGACCGCCACGGGTGAGCGCCTCGCAACCGCGTTGCTGCGGGTTTTCGCCGCACAACTGCAGCTTGCCGATCGACAGGCCCACCCAGGCCACCACCAGCAGCGCAAATGCGGCATACGGCAGATGCCGATCCAGCACGAAACGCGGCGTGATCAGGCGCATGAACGAGACGAACGGCTGCGTACCCTTGACGAACAGACCATAGATCAGATTGCCTTCAAGCTTTTGTGGTGCCGGCAGAAAAAACAGGACTAAGAGCCCGCGCGCCAGAAAAAACATCAGCGCGAGCTCGGCGAGCGCCTTCAGTATCTGCACCATCAACATCGAATCCGGCATTGTGTCTCCACTCTTGCACAGGCCCGCGGTCATCACACGCCGGGGCTATTTCGGCGCCGGCTCCTGCTTAGCCGCGTCCACCACTATCATTCCTGACTCCGAATCACATTTTCCAGCACTGCCAAGCCCGTGCCCGCCATCCTCGCGCGCCGCGATTGGGCGCTGTCCAATGTGCTTCA
>JAYVWK010000063.1:0-3289 GCA_043786185.1 Burkholderiales bacterium | reverse complement strand
AGCGAAGGCGAGTATGTCGAGATCGTCGGCATTATCGCCATGGTGATGATGATGGATACCTGTACCCGCGCACTGGGCCTGCCCAACCGGCCCCTGCCGGCACCCATGCCCGGCACTGCGACAGGTTACCGCCCGCCGGGCGCGCGCAAAGACGCAGCCTGGCTGCCGATCGTCGAGCCGCCGGACGTGGTCGAGGCCGACGGCCCGATGTATCCGAGCCCAAAGGCCGGTTACATCTACCGCGCCCTCTCGTCAGTGCCGCAATCGATGCGCGATTACTGGGCACTGGCCAATTGCCACTACCTGCCGGGCGCGGCGATCTACCGCTTCGACCTGCCGGCCATGCGCGCCATCAGCCGCCCGCAGAGCGAGATCCTGGCATCCAGGGTCTCGGCCCTGCATCAATGCGTTTACTGAACGGCGGCACATGCCTACATGCTCCGTGAGAGCATGCAATCGGAAGGTAAGCAGGTGGCCTTGGCTGGTGTGACCAGCGGTTTCGAGCAAGGCGTGGATGTAGCGCATGCAGCCGAACTGCTCGAATTCACCGAGGCGGTGGTGTTGCGTGATGCGTCACGCCTGGCGGCCGCGCGCGCGGCGCTGCTGCCCTTGATCGGTGGGGCGGGTCTGGTCGATGCGGCCGCAACCGTGGCCGCGTTTCATGGCTTCGTACGCGTGGCCGACGCCATCGGCATCCCGCATTTCACGCCGCCGGCCGGCGGCGACCTCTCTGGGTTGCGCGAAGAGGTCGGGATCGAAGCGTTTTATCGCATGCAGGGCGCGACGCGCTGAGCCCTGCGCCCTTGCAACTGCGCAGCTGACGACGCGCCTGGGAGGCCGTACACGGCACTTCACCAGCGGTAGCCGTCGGACTGGTCGGCGCGCCGGCTTGGTTCGCGGCTACTCGACTCGAATCTTGCCGTCGCGGATGATTTTCCCCCACTTGGCGGATTCCCGTGCCAGGTAGTCAGTGAACTCAGGCGTGCCGTTGCCAACCACTTCCAGTCCCATCGCGGTCAGCCGCTCGCGCACCTCGGCCACCTGCAGGATGACTGCTACTTCGCGCTGCAAGCGCGCCACGACCTCCGATGGCGTGCCCGCAGGCGCCATCAGTGCCGCCAATCCGACCGCCTCAAACCCCGCAAGGCCGGCTTCGCTCATCGTCGGCACCTCGGGCAGCAGCGGCGAACGGACCAGGCTGGCGACGGCGAGAGCACGGACTTTTCCTGCCTTGATGTGCGGCAGCGAAGTGATGACGCCATCGAACATGACCGGAATGCGGCCGCCGATCAGATCAGTGAGCGCGGGCTGGGTACCTTTGTAAGGCACATGAACGACATCGACACCGGTGTCAACCTTGAACAATTCGAGTGCAAGATGGGAAGTGCCGCCGTTGCCGGCCGAGCCCCAGCTGATTTGCCCGGGCCTGGCCTTGGCCGCCGCGATCAGTTCGCGCTGGGTCCTGAACGGCGCATCCGGATTGGCGATCAGGACAATGTGCGCCTTGCTGATCAAGGTGACAGGCGCGAAGTCCTTGAGCGGATCGAAGGGCAGCGAAGGAAACAGGAACTGGTTTACGACATGCCGCACCGTCGCCGCGACCAGCGTGTATCCGTCCTTGGGCGCTTTTGCCACGATTTCGGTACCGATGTTGCTGCCTGCGCCAGCCCGATTCTCGATCAGGACCTGCTGCCCCAGACGTTCGGCCAGCCTTTGCGCCACGACGCGGATGACGATGTCGGTCGGGCCGCCGGGCGGCTGTGGCAGCACCAGCCGAATTGGCCGGCTCGGGTATTCCTGGGCGGAAACCCCGACTGCGAATGCAAGCAGTGGCAAGACCAACAATGCGCGCATGTACCTTGTCATATGAAGCATCCTCAGGAAAGAGAAGTCAGTCACGCAGTTCCTGCCCAATCTTCGCGACGCCCGCCCTGTGCAACAGCATTTCGCACAGCCCCATGTACTCGAGCGCGGTACCGCCAGAGCAGAAAACGGACTTGTCGTCGTCTGTCAAGCGGCCGCGCACCTGCCCTGCCACCACCGCCCCGAGTTCCCCGGCGATGTCCTGCCTCGAAAACACACCCGCCGCCATGGGCAGCAGAATTTCTCCTTTTTCGCCCAGCGCCTGATCAAAAGAATCGACCACCACCCTTGCCTCGGTGATGGCTTGGCTGTCGAGTTCGCGGTTTTGCGGCGCATGCTGCCCCATGGCATTGCAATGCGTGCCCGGCCTGATCCAGGCGCCCTTCAACACCGGGACCGGCGAGGTGGTAATGGTCACGATGATGTCGGCTTCGCGCACCGCCTGCTCGACTGAAATCGCGGCGATCACGGAAGCCTGCGGCAGCGCCGAGGCCGCCCACGCAACGAACTCCCGCAGGCGTGCCGCATCACGGCTGTAGCACCATACCTGCGAAACGGGGCGCACCGCCGCCAGCGCAAGCAGCTGATGCTTGGCGTAATGTTCGGTGCCGATCAAGGCGACGCGATGCGCATCCGGTCGCGCCATGTGCCTGGTCGCGACCGCGGCCGTCGCTGCGGTTTTCCACAGGCTGAGCGCCTTGCCATGAAGAATTCCTTGCATGCGACCGGTCTCGCCGGAAAAGACGGTAACCCACATATCGACATCGCCTGGCCGATACTGCACCGAGTACAGGGATGCGCCCATCACGCGCGAGCCGCGCATGTAGGAAGCGCTCAACTTGAGCGCACGCGCGCGCGTCGAGGCAGGATGCATATCCGCCCAAAGAATCTGCCGTGGCAGAATGCCGACCTGCTGCATGCCCTGTTCGCGAAACGAGGACTCGACCACGTCGATGCAATCGGACACGCAGACAAGTCGTTCCGCGAACAGGATAGCATTGCCCAAATGCTCAGGGCCCCCTGTACAGCCAGTCAAGCTCGTAAGTGCTCTCCGCCGAGCGGGTGCCGAGCACGGCATTGCGCACGTCGCGCGCGGCGCCGCCCAAATGCACCATGTGTGCCACGAAGCGTGCGCTGATCTGCACCCGGGCGGTGCGCAGATAACGGTCCTGCTGGTAGGCCAGGAAGGCGGCGTTGACGTCAGCGTCGCTGGCGGCCAGGCGATCGGCCAGGCAGACGGCATCCTCGATCGCCATGCAGGCGCCCTGCGCCATGTTCTGCAGCGTCGGATGCGCCGCATCGCCCAGCAATGTGATGCGGCCTTGGGTCCAGTTGGGCAGCGGGTCGCGGTCGTGCAGTATCCAGTTGCGTTCGCGGTCCATGTATTCCAGCATGTCGCGCACCCGCGGCATGGCAGTGGCGAACA
>JAYVWK010000062.1:0-11344 GCA_043786185.1 Burkholderiales bacterium | reverse complement strand
CCTGGCGGCAGCCGCGCAAGCCAGCACCGACCACGCGCATGGCGACGCGCCCCAGACCATGGTCGCCGATGCGCCGCGCCGCCTGCCCTCGGGCGAGGTGTTTCTGCCCAAACCGACGCAACGCAAGCTGGGCATCCGTACCCGATTGATGGCCACGGCGGAGCATGCTCGTGCATTCGAATTGAATGGGCGCGTGGTGGCCGACCCGAACGCGGGCGGGCGGGTGCAATCGACCCAGGCGGGGCGCCTTCTGCCCGGCCCCAGTGGCCTGCCGGGCATTGGCCGGCGGGTGGCACGCGGCGAGGTGCTGGGGGTGATCGAGCCGTCTATCGGCGCGGTGGAGCGAGGCGGCCAGGCCGCGCAGTTAGCCGACCTGCGGGCCCAGCACGACAACGCGAAAAAGCGCCTGGCGCGTCTGGAGCAACTCGAAGGCGCGGTGCCGCAGAAAGACATCGACAGCGCACGCATCGACCTGACTTCGCTGGCCGCGCGGGTCGCTGCCGTCGGCGGTGTGCTGGCCAGCCGCGAACTCCTGCGCGCCCCGGTGGCGGGCGTGGTGTCGGCGGCGAACGCGGTCGCCGGCCAGGTGGTCGCCGCGCGCGAACTGCTGTTCGAGATCGTCGATCCGGCGCGCCTGATGGTCGAGGCGCTGGCGTATGACGACGCCCGCGCCGTGGCGATCGCATCGGCCTCGATCGGCGCCGGCGAAAACACGATCCGCCTGCGTTTCATCGGCGCCGGCGCGCAGTTGCGCGACCAGGCACTGCCGCTGATGTTCCGCGTCGAAGGCGAGGCACGGCTGGCGGTGAACCAGCCGGTAAGGGTTGCGGTGCAGACCGCGACCCGGTTCAAGGTGATCGCGGCGCCGGCATCGGCGCTGGCGCGCAACCCCGCCAACGAAACCATCGTCTGGGTCCATGCAGAGGCCGAGACCTTCGCGCCACGCACGGTGCGGGTGGCGCCGCTGGACGGCGCGCGGGTCGCGGTGCTTGCGGGGCTGAAGGACGGCGACCGCCTGGTGGTCGAGGGCGTGCAGTTGCTCAACCAGGTGCGCTAGCCATGTTCAACCTGTTGCTCGACGCCAGCCTGAAAAACCGCCTGCTGACACTGGCCGCCGCGCTAGCGCTGATGGTCTATGGCGCCCTCACCCTCTCCCGCACCGCGGTGGACGTGTTTCCCGACCTCAACCGCCCGACCGTGACCCTGATCACCGAAGCCGGAGGCATGGCGCCCGAAGAGATCGAGCAACTGGTCACCGTGCCGCTGGAGGCGGCAATGAGCGGCATGCCGGGGGTCGCCAGCGTGCGCTCGACCTCCAGCGCCGGGCTGGCCTTCATCTATGTCGTGTTCGATTGGAGCACCGACATCTATCGCGCGCGCCAACTGGTCTCCGAACGCTTGAGCCTGGTGCGCGAGCAGTTGCCGCAGGGCATTGTCACTACCATGGGGCCGGTGTCCTCGATCATGGGCGAGATCATGCAGATCGCCCTGCCCTATGAGGAAAAAGCGGAGGAAAAAGCGGAGGCCAAAGCGCAGGCCAAAGCGCAACCAGTAACCGGGGAATCCCCCGGTAACGCCCGCGCTGCCATGCGGGCGCGCGAGTACGCCGACTGGGTATTGCGGCCACGCCTGCTCAACATCCCCGGCGTCGCGCAGGTGATCCCGATCGGCGGCGAGGTACGGCAGTTCCAGGTGCAGCCCAACACCGCGCGCATGGCCGAACTGAACGTCACTTTAGACCAGGTCGAGACGGCGTTGCGCAATTTCTCTAATAACGCCAGCGGCGGCTTTCTGGAGGTCAACGGCCGCGAATACCTGATCCGCACCCTGGCGCGCACCGCTTCGCTCGACGATCTCGCGTCGATGTCGGTGAGCCCGCATGAAGGCCGCGCGGTGGCGCAGCCGGTGCTGCTGAAACAGGTGGCAGCGGTCGCGTTCGCGCCGGCGGTAAAGCGCGGCGACGCCGGCTTCAACGGCGGGCCGGCGGTGATTCTCGGGGTGCAAAAACAACCCGACGCCGACACCGTGAAGTTGACCCGGCGCATCGAAAGCGCGCTCGATGAACTCAAGGGCGCTCTGCCACCCGGCATGGGCGCCCCGCGCGTCACCTTTCGCCAGGCCAGTTTCATCGAAGGTTCGGTCGACAACCTGCGCGGCAAGCTGGCGATGGCCTCGGTGGTGGTGGCGGCGGTGCTGCTGCTGTTTCTCGGCAACTGGCGCGTCACCCTGATCTCGCTGACCGCGATCCCGGCGTCGTTCCTGGTGACGGCGCTGGTGTTCAAGTGGTTCGGCCTGTCGATCAACACCATGACCTTAGGCGGCCTGGCGATCGCGGTGGGCGCGCTGGTGGACGACGCCATCGTCGGGCTGGAGAACACCCTGCGCCGCCTGCGGCAGAAGGCGGCCGGCGCGGGGCCGGGCGAGGTCCTCAAGGTGATCGCGGCGGCCACCTCCGAGGTGCGCTCGGGCATTGTCACCGCCACCTTCATCATCTGCCTGGTGTTCGTGCCGCTGTTCGCGCTGCCGGGCATCGAGGGCCGGCTGTTCGCGCCGCTGGGCATCGCCTACCTCACCTCTATCCTGGCGAGCCTGGTGGTGTCGATCACCGTGTCGCCGGTGCTGGCCTACTACTTGATCCCGCCGGCGGCCGCCGGCGGGCACAGCGATGGCCGCCTGCTGGGTTGGCTCAAGCCGCGCTACGCCAGCGCGCTGGCGGGGGTGCTGGCGCGACCGCGCACGGCCATCGGCGTCGCGCTGTTGGCGGCCGCAGCTGCGGCAGCGAGCGTGCCGTTCTTTCCCACCACCTTCCTGCCGCCATTCAACGAAGGTTCGGCGTTAGTCGGCCTGCGCCTCAACCCCGGTGTCACCCTGGGCGAATCGGTGCGGGTAGCGCGGCTGGCCGAACGGGCGGTCGCCGCAGTACCCGAAGTCGAACATGTCGGCCGGCGCTCCGGCCGCGCCGAATTGGACGAGCATGCCGAGGGCGTGCACGTGAGCGAGCTCGACCTGCAATTGAAACGGCTCGGGCGACCGCTGGATGCGGTGTACGCCGATATCCGCGCCCGTCTGGCCGACCTGCCGGTGGCGCTCAACATCGGCCAGCCGATCTCGCACCGCATCGACCACATGCTCTCGGGGGTGCGTTCGCAGATGGCGATCCGCATCTTCGGCGACGATCTCGACACCCTGCGCGCACAGGCCGAACGGTTGCGGGAAGCGCTCGCCAAAGTACCGGGCATGGCCGACCTGGAAGTCGAAAAGCAGGTGCTCTCGCCGCAGATCAAGATCCGCGTCGACTATGCAAAGGCGCAGGCCTACGGCCTGGCCCCCTCGGTGCTGACCATGGAGTTGCAGGCCCTAGTCGAAGGCGAGCGCATGGGCCAGATCATCGAGAACAACCGCCGCTTCGCGCTGGTGCTGCGGCTGCCGGAATCGCAGCGCGGCATCGAGGGCTTGTCGAACCTGCTGATCGAGACCCCGACCGGGCGAGTGCCGTTGTCGCGCATCGCCACGATTGAAGATGGCGACGGACCGAACCAGGTGAGCCGCGACAACGGCAAGCGCCGCATCGTGCTGTCGGCCAACGCGCAGGGACGTGCGCTGTCGGCGGTGGTCGACGACGCCCGCCGCGTGATCGCCGAAACCCGCTTACCCGCAGGCTACTACATCACCTTCGAAGGCCAGTTCCAGGCGCAGCAGGAATCGGCGCGCTTAATCGGCCTGCTGTCGCTGGCCTCGCTGGCGTTGGTACTGCTGGTCCTCATCAGCCGTTATCGATCGGCGACCTTAGCGTTCCTGATCCTGGCCAACCTGCCGCTGGCCCTGATCGGCAGCGTGGCCGCGCTGTGGCTGTCCGGGCAGCCGCTGTCGATCGCCTCGCTGATCGGCTTCATCACACTGGTCGGCGTAGCGGTGCGCAACGGCATCCTCAAGGTGAGCCACTACATCAACCTGTGCCGCTTCGAGGGCGAGAGATTCGGCGACCGGATGATCCTGCGCGGCTCCGCGGAGCGCTTAGCGCCGGTGCTGATGACCGCGCTGGTGGCGGCCTTCGCGCTGGCGCCGCTGATGCTCGATGCCGAGGCGCCCGGCGCGGAAATCCTGTATCCGGTCGCGGTGGTGATTTTCGGCGGGCTCATCACCGCAACCCTGCTCGACAGCTTCATCACCCCTGCGCTATTCAAGCTGTATGGCGAAAAACCGCTCGCGAGCCTGCTCGCGGAAGAAAATACGGAAATGCTTTAACCCGAATCATACGAAAGGAGTTCCGATGAAAAACCTCCATGCGATCATGCTCGGCGCGCTGCTGGCGCTGCACACCGCCGCCTGCGCCGCAGGCGACGACAAGCATGCCCATGCCCCGAAACACGGCGGCGTCGTCGCCCAAGTCAACCACGTAGACGTCGAACTAGTCGCACGGCCGGAGGTGTTGCGCATCCACCTGCGCGACCATGACAAGCCGGTGAAACTCGCGGGCGCGACGGCGAAGCTGACCCTGCTCGCCGATGGGGTCAAGACCGAGGTCACGCTTGCACCCGCGGGAGACGTGCTGGGGGCCAGGGGTTCATTCAAGACCGCAGGAGCCACGGCGGTCGCGCTCATCACCCTGCCGGGCAAGCCGCCAATGACAGCGCGTTTCAAGCTGAAGTAAACCGGGCTCAGGTGCGGCAGCACGGCGGCACCGGTGCAGCCACAGCGCCGATCCGGGCGTAGAATCAGTTCCATGTTCATCGCCAAATCCGTCCGTCGCGTGGGACTAGCCGCCTTGGCGGTGCTCGTCTTCGCGCAGGGCGCGGTCGCGGCGATGGGCTGCGCCACCCTGCGCGCGGATCCCCATCATGGGGGCGTGGCCGTCATGCCGTCCGGCGAGCCTTGCGACATGCTGGGTGACACGCCGGTCGCCATTGCACTCAAGCACAGTGCCGGCGACGACAGCCCGGTAAGTCTGGATCCCGCCGTGCCGATCGCGGTTGTAGTGGCGCTGTATGCCACGCTCGCTCACGACATGCGCATCGAGTCGGCGCCGCCCGACATCTCGCTGCAGCGGCCGCTCTGGCCACCACCCACCATCCTGTTCGCGCGCCTGCGCGATTAGCCCGCCGCCGTATCGACGCGTCGCCGCGCACCCACTTAGGGCCGCGGCCTTTGACTTTTGTCGCACGGAGGCTGGCATGCTCAAACTTATCGGTGGCGCGATCACGCGCCGCACACTGCAAACCCTGGCATGGCTGCTGCTGGCAGGAAGTGTTTGCGCACAGGGCCTGACGGTAGACGAGGCGATGCGCCGCGCGGCCGAGAATGCGCCGGCGGTGCGCGCCCAACTGGCCGCCGCGGCGGCGATGGCCGACTCCGCGCTGTCCGCCGCCGCCCTGCCGGACTTAAGGCTGCGCTTCGGCCTGGACAACTGGCCGATCGAAAGCGCGGACAAATTTTCGTCCGGGCGCGACTTCATGACCATGCGGCGCATCGGCATCTCGCGCGAGATGGTGCGCGAGGAAAAGCTCGACCTGCGCGCCGGGCGCGCACGGGTCGAGGCGGAGCGCGAAAGGCAGGGCGCCAACGATCGGCGCCTGGCGATTCGACGCGAGGTGGCGTTGGCGTACGTCGAGGGCGTCTATGCAGAGCGCGGCGTAGTGGCGATCGACGCCATCACCGACGAAGCGCGCACCTTGGTCGAAGTGCTGATCGCTCGCGTCCGCGCTGGCGCTCTGCGACCGCTGGAAGCGGTGGCCGCACAGGCACAGGTGCGGGCACTGGAGGACCGGCGCCGCGAGGTGGAACTGCGGCAAGCGCGGTCGCGCGCGGTGCTGGCGCGCTGGGTGGGCGGAGAGGCCAGCGCGCCTTTGGCCGGGTTTGAACTCGCGCGCGCGCGCGCGGACATCGCCCGGCTGGCGGGGCACGACGATGCCGCGCATCCGCATCTTGGCGTAGCCGCCAACGGCACGGCGGCGGCGGATAACGAACTGGCGCAGGCCAGAGCGGCGCAGAAGGGCGACTGGAGCTGGGAGGTGGCCTACCAGAAGCGTGGCGCGGCGTTTACCGACATGCTGTCGATAGGCGTTGCCATCGACCTGCCGCAGTTGAATCGCGGCCGCGTCGAGCCGGAAGTGCGCGCGCGCCAACGGCGCAAGGAGGCGGCGCTCGAAATCCTGGAGGAGGCGCGCCGCGCGCATGCCCTGGAACGCACGCTGGGCTTGGCCGAATGGGACAGCGCCCTGCGCCGCCACGCGGCCTTCGATGCCACCCTGCTGCCGCTGGCGCGCGACCGCGCCGAACAGGCATTGGCGGCGTATCGCGGCGGCGGCGGCAATCTGGCGGAGGTGATCGAGGCGCGCCGCGCCGAACTCGAAACCCGGCTCGCCCGCTTGGACCTCGAAGCGGCGGCGGCGCGCGCCTGGGCGCAGCTGGTGTACTTCATGCACCAGGAGGACCGGCCATGAAAAAAAGCTCGATCGCCGGGCTCGCCCTGCTGGGCGCGGGACTCGCGGCCGGCGGCGCCGGTGGCGGCTGGTGGGTCGCCAACATGCGCGCGGAAATGCGCGAATCCGACCGCCTGACCGCCTCCCGCGCGCCGACGCCAAAGCGGATTCTCTATTACCACGACCCGATGTATCCGCAGCAGAAGTTCGACAAGCCCGGCAAATCGCCTTTCATGAACATGCAATTGGTGCCGGTGTACGAGGAGGAAGACAGCCGCGGCGCCGGCCCCGGAGTGAAGATCGACGCGCAAGCGACGCAAAACCTCGGCGTGCGCGTAATCGAGGTAAAAACCGCCAGCCTGTCGCGCGCGATCGAAGCGGTCGGTACGGTGGCGTTCGACGAAAGCGCGGTGGAGGTGGTGCAGGCACGAGTCACCGGCTGGATCGAGAAACTGCACGCCAGAACCCCCAACGATCCGATCGCCGCGGGCGCGCCGCTGGCCTCGATCTATGCACCGGACTGGCTTGCCGCGCAGGGGGAGTACCTGGCGCTGCGCAAATCGGCCAACCCGGAACTTGCCGGCGCCGCGCGCGCGCGACTGGCGCTGCTTGGCATACCCGAAGGCCAGATCGCGGCGCTTGAGCGCGATGGTCGCGCCGACCCGCGCGTCACCCTCAACGCACCGCGCGCCGGCATCTTGCTGCCGCTCGGGCCGGAGATGGCGGGGGTTGGCAGCTTCGCGCGCGAGGGCATGCAGGTGGCGCCGGGCATGACCTTGTTTCGCATCGTAAGCCTGGCCAGCGTGTGGGTGCTGGCCGATGTGCCGGAGGCGCACAGCGCGTCACTGCGCGCGGGGCAAGCCGTCGAAGTGCGCGCCCAGGCCTGGCCCGAGCGCGCCTTCAAAGGCGTGATCGCGGCGCTGTTGCCGGAAGTCAACCCGGCCACCCGCACGCTGCGCGCGCGCATCCGCGTCGCCAACCCAGGCGCTTGGCTCAAGCCGGGAATGTTTGTCGCCGTGAGCCTGCGCGGTGACACGGTACGCGATGCGTTGGTGGTGCCGGCCGAAGCGGTGATCGCCACCGGCAAGCGCAAGCTGGTAATGGTGGCGACAGGGGGCGGCAGGTTCGCGCAGCGCGAAGTTGCCACCGGTATGGAAGCGCGCCATGCGGGTGTGGAGGCAGTCGAGATCACCCGCGGCCTGCGCGCTGGCGAGCGGGTGGTGGTGTCGGGGCAGTTCCTGCTCGATTCCGAGGCCAGCCTGAAGGCGACGCCTGCAGCGGCGCCGGCGGCAGTGACGCAGGCCGCCCAGTCCGCCGCTTTAGCGGCGCAGCCTGGCGCCGCGGCCGCGCCGGGCGGTGGCGCCACGGAGCATCGCGGCAGCGCCGTTATCGAGGCCATAGCCGCCGACAGCGTGACCCTGTCGCACGGCCCGATCGACTCGATCAAATGGCCCGCCATGACCATGGGCTTTCGCCTACCCGCCGCTGGCCTGCCGCGCGGGGTCAAGGTCGGCGACCGGGTCGATTTCAGCTTCACGCCGGCAGGCGAAGGGGAATACCGCATCACCCGCATCACGCCGCTCGCGCCGAAAGCGGGGCTGAAAAAATGATCGCCGCACTGATCCGCTGGTCCATCCAGCAGCGCTTTCTGGTGCTCTTGGCCAGCCTCATGCTGGGCGGTTGGGGCGCATGGTCGCTGATGCATGTTCCGCTCGACGCCATCCCCGACCTGTCGGACACGCAGGTGATCATCCGCACCGCGTACCCCGGCCAGGCACCGCAGATCGTCGAGGACCAGGTCACCTACCCGCTCACCACCACCATGCTGTCGGTGCCGGGCGCGAAGACGGTGCGCGGCTACTCGTTTTTCGGCGATTCCTTCGTCTACATCCTGTTCGACGACGGTACCGACCCTTACTGGGCGCGTTCGCGGGTGCTGGAATACTTAAACCAGGTGCAGGCGCGTCTGCCGGCGCAGGCGAAGCCGGCGCTCGGGCCCGACGCCACCGGGGTCGGCTGGATTTACCAGTACGCGCTGGTGGACCGCAGCGGAAAAAACGACCTGTCGCAACTGCGCGCGCTGCAGGACTGGTTCCTGAAATATGAGCTCAAGACCGTGCCCAACGTGGCCGAGGTCGCAAGCGTAGGCGGCATGGTGCGGCAGTATCAGGTGGTGCTCGACCCCGACCGCCTGCGCGCCTATGGCCTGCCGCATGCAAGGGTGGCCGCGGCGCTGCGCAATGCCAACCAGGAGGCCGGTGGCTCGGTGCTCGAACTGGGCGAGGCCGAATACATGGTGCGCTCGCGCGGCCTGTTGAAGACGCTGGACGACTTCCGCAACATTCCCTTGCTGGCATCCGACAGCGGCACGCCGGTGCTGCTCAAAGACGTGGCGAAGATCCAGGTCGGGCCGGAAATGCGCCGCGGCATCTCTGAACTCGATGGCGAAGGCGAAGTGGCCGGCGGCATCGTGGTGATGCGCTCGGGCAAGAACGCGCAGGACACGCTGACGGCGGTGAAAGCGAAGATCGCGGCGCTCAAGCCTTCGCTGCCGGCGGGCGTAGAGATCGTCGAGACCTACGACCGCTCCGGCCTGATCGAGCGCGCGGTGGCGCACCTGCGCGACAAACTTATCGAAGAGTTCATTGTCGTGGCGCTGGTGTGCATGCTGTTCCTCTACCACCTGCGCTCGGCGCTGGTGGCGCTGATCACCCTGCCGCTGGGTGTGCTGATCGCCTTCATCGTGATGCGCCACCAGGGCGTCAACGCCAACATCATGAGCTTGGCCGGCATCGCCATCGCCATCGGCGCGATGGTCGACGCCGCTATCGTGATGATCGAAAACGCCCACAAGCACTTAGAGGAATGGGGTGAGGCGCATCCCGGCGCGGCGTTAAGCGGTGAAGCGCGCTGGCAGGTGATAGCCGAAGCCGCCGCCGAGGTCGGCCCGGCGCTGTTCTTCTCGCTCTTGATCATCACTCTTTCTTTCATCCCCGTATTCGCGCTCGAGGCGCAGGAGGGCCGGCTGTTCGGTCCGCTGGCCTTCACCAAGACCTACGCGATGGCCGCCGCCGCCGCGCTGTCGGTGACCTTGGTGCCGGTGTTGATGGGCTACTGGATCCGCGGCCGCATCCCGCGAGAAAACGAGATCTTCCTGAACCGCTTTTTCATCGCCGTCTACCGGCCGCTGCTGCGCGCGGTGCTGGCCTGGCCGCGTACCGTTCTGGTGGGCGCCGCTTTGTTCGCCGCCGCCACCTGGTATCCGGCCAACCGCATCGGTGGCGAGTTCCTGCCGCCCTTGGATGAAGGCGATGTGTTGTTCATGCCCTCAGCCCTGCCCGGCATCTCGCCTTCCAAGGCGGCGGAGTTGTTGCAGCAGACCGACCGCCTGATCAAGAGCGTGCCCGAAGTCAGGAGCGTGCACGGCAAGATCGGCCGCGCCGAAACCGCCACCGACCCGGCGCCGCTGGAGATGGTCGAGACCACTATCCAGTTCAAGCCCAAGGCGGAATGGCGCGCCGGCATGACCATGGAAAAATTGATCGAGGAACTCGACCGCGTCACCAAACTCCCGGGCCTGGCCAACATCTGGATTCCGCCGATCCGCAACCGTATCGACATGCTGGCCACCGGCATCAAGTCGCCGCTGGGCATCAAGGTGGCGGGCGCCGATCTGGCGGAAATCGACCGCATCGCCGCCGCCATCGAAGCCGCGGTGAAAGTGGTGCCCGGCGTCACTTCCGCCTTAGCTGAGCGCCTGTCGGGCGGGCGCTACATCGATGTGAAGATCGACCGCCTCAAGGCAGCACGCTTCGGCATGAACATCGCCGATGTGCAGGGCATCGTGGCGGCGGCGATCGGCGGCGAGAACATCACCGAGACCATCGAGGGCCGGCAGCGCTTTCCGGTCAACCTGCGCTACCCGCGCGAGCTGCGCGACTCGCTCGAAAAGCTGCGCTCGTTGAGCGTGGTGACCGAGCGCGGCGCCTTCATCACCCTGGGGCAGTTAGCCGACATCGCCATCGAGGACGGCCCGCCGATGCTCAAAAGCGAGAACGCGCGACTCTCCGGCTGGATTTACGTCGACATCCGCGGCCGCGATCTGGTGGCGGTGGTGAACGACGCGCGCCGCGCAGTGGCCGAACAAGTGAAGCTCACGCCCGGTTATTCGGTCACCTGGTCCGGCCAGTTCGAGTACCTGGAGCGCGCCAAGCAGCGCCTGGCAGTGGTGGTGCCGTTCACCCTGTTGATCATCTTCGTCCTGCTGCACGTCATTTTCGGCCGCTCTGGCGAGGCGCTCTTGATCATGGCTACCCTGCCGATCGCGGTGTCGGGAGGGTTCTGGCTGATGTGGTTGCTGGGCTACAACCTTTCGGTGGCAAGCGCGGTCGGATTCATCGCGTTAGCCGGGGTGGCGGCCGAGTTCGGCGTGGTGATGCTGCTGTTTCTCCGCCAGGCGATCGAAAAACGGATCGCGGCGAATGGCGGGCATCCGCTCGACGCGCAAGCGCTGGATGCCGCCATCGAGCAGGGCGCGGTGCAGCGGGTGCGCCCCAAGACCATGACCATCGCCGTGATTGTCGCCGGCCTGATCCCGGTGATGCTTTCCACCGGTACCGGCGCGGAGATCATGCAGCGCATCGCAGCGCCGATGGTAGGCGGCATGCTGAGCGCGCCGCTGTTGTCGATGTTCGTGATTCCGGCGGCGTACAAGCTGATGCGGCGGCAACGCCCTGCGCGCAAGCCCGGGATCGTGATCGCGCCTGCGGCAAGGGAGGCTTAAGTGAAACGAGCGGCGGGGATGGTCCTTTGCATTTTCAGCTGCGCCGGCGCGGCACAGACCGATACGGGTGGCACAGTCGTCGATTGCGCAGAGGGTTCGCCGCGCTTGATGATCACTGACGATCCGTACAACACCCCGAGCG
>JAYVWK010000061.1:0-2546 GCA_043786185.1 Burkholderiales bacterium | reverse complement strand
TATGTGACCCCGGCTGAAGGCGGCGCCGGTTTTGCGCAGATGGTTAAGGCCCTGCTGGCCGCGCGGACGCCCAAGCGTCGGTAACTCCTCGCCCTCAAGCGCCAGCGGCCACGCCGGATCGCGGCAACATTACTTGTACAGCAGATTCGGCAGCCACAGCACCAGCGACGGCACGTAGGTGATGATCGCCAGCGTGACTAAAAGCGGCAGCATCCACGGGAACACCGCGCGCACGGTGGCCTCGAACGACAGCTTGGACACCTTCTGCAGCACGAACAGCACCATGCCCACCGGCGGGGTAAGCAGTCCGATCATCAGGTTCAACACCATGACGAGGCCGAAGTGCACCGGGTCGATGCCCAGCTTGGCGATGATCGGCATGAACACCGGCACCAGGATGGTGATCGCCGCGATGGTCTCCATGAAACAGCCGACGAACAGCAGAAACAGGTTGGCCAGGAGCAGGAACACCAGCGGGTTGCTGGAGATTGACAGCACCCAATTGCCGATCGCCTCGGTCACTTGCGTAGTGGTCAATACCCAGGCGAATACCGAGGCGGCGCCGACGATGAACAGCACCGTGGCGGTGGTCTCGATGGTATCCATCGAGATTTTCACCAGCATGCGCCAGTTCATGGTGCGATACCAGGCGAAGCCCAGGAACAGGGCCCAGGCCACCGCGGCCACCGCCGCCTCGGTCGGGGTAAAAAGGCCGGTGGCCATGCCGCCGATCAGGATCACCGGGGTCATCAGCGCCATGTAGGCGCCGAACTTGAAGAAGCGATCCGCCAGGCAAACACAGGCCAGCGGTACGCCGAAGCGCAGCCAGCCGGGAATGTCTTGCGCCGACCAAAGGTAATACAGCAGCGTGGCGGTGATCGCCAGAACACCGAGTTCAAACAGGGCACCACCCATGCGTGGCCATGAGAACGGGATATCGGCACCGTACTTGCGCACATGCGCGTAGTAGCTGACCATCACCATCATGAAAATCGCCATGATGGCGCCGGGGATGAAGCCGGCGGCGAACAGCTTGCCGATCGAGGTGTTGGCCTGTACGCCATAGATCACCATTGGCAACGAGGGCGGGATGATCGGGCCCAGCGTGGCCGAGGCGGCGGTGATGCCGACGGCGAACTCCGTCGGGTAGCCATGGTCCTGCATAGCCTTGATTTCGATGGTGCCCAGACCGCCGGCGTCGGCCACCGCTGTGCCCG
The DNA here is from genome assembly GCA_043786185.1 of Burkholderiales bacterium. Lineage (GTDB taxonomy): Bacteria > Pseudomonadota > Gammaproteobacteria > Burkholderiales > JAEUOS01 > JAEUOS01. The sequence continues at coordinate 1,329 of JAYVWK010000061.1, read as the reverse complement.
ACATGCCGGCGAAGATCACCGACCCCACCACGTTGACGTGCCCCAGACCGCCCTTCAACCAGCCCACCAGCGCGAGCGCGAAGTTGTAGATGCGATTGGTGATGCCGGCCGAATTCATCAGGTTGCCAGCGAGAATGAAAAACGGCACGGCGAGCAGCGGAAAGCTGTCGACGCCACCGAACATGCGATGCACCACGGTCAAGGGCGGGATGGTGCCAGTGAACCAGATGTAGACCAGCGAGCACAGGCACATCGCGATGGCGATCGGAATGCCGGCGGCCATGAAGGCCAGGAAGGAGCCGAAAAAGACGCTGTTCATGATCCTAGAATCCCGTCTCGGGGCGTTCCAGCACGCTGTAGCCCTGCTTCCAGTTTTGCTGTGCCAATCTCAACGAGCGCCAGGTCATCATGATGAAGCCGAAAGCGACAAAGCCGTAGATCACGCTCATCGGTACGTCGATCACCGTCATTTTCAGATTCTGCATTTTCGGGATCAACTGAAAGGTGAGAAACACGCAATAGGCGAGAAACGCCACGCGGATCGCATCCACCAGCGTGGACATCACGCGCCCGACCTGCGCCGGGATGTATTTGTAAATGAACTCGACATGGATGTGGGTGTTCTTGCGCATGCCGATCGAGGCTCCAAGAAAGGTGACGATGATCAGCAGGTAGCGCGCGATTTCCTCGGTCCACGAGGCCGAATCGGCCAGCACGTAGCGTGTGAAGAACTGGTAGAACACGTCGGCGGCGAGCAGCCAGAAGAAGCCCAGGGTTAGCCAGTCTTCCCAGTGATAGCCGGAGAGGTCGACCGGTTCGTCCTTGGCGTGAAATTCGCCGTCTTCGCCCAGCACGCGTTCTTCGTCAAGCGTGGCGCTTGTCATCGTAGGGATTCTTTCTCAATTCGGTGCGAGAAGTCGTGAGGCGCACCCGCACGCCTGGCAGGCGCGCCCCACGGATGAAACAAGGCCCAAATCTATGGAAACACTGAACAAGTCCGTAGGTCGAGAAAGACACTTTTGCAACACGCCCAATCGATACAGATCTTCGTTCGAGACTGCGCATTCCAGGAACTTGTTCAGCGTTTTCCTATTTCTTGATGGCGACGATCTTGTCGTAGTCGGCCTTGGAAAAGCCCATCGACTCGACCGTGAAGTTCTTCAGCACGGCATCCGAGAACGACTTGCGGTCCACTGTGGTGACGTTGATGCCCTTTTTCTTGAACTCCTCGGCCAGCTCGCCTTCCCGCTTCTTGATCTGGTCGGTCGCCTTGGCAGCGGCCTCGAGAGTCACGTCGCTGAAGATCTTTTTCTCGGCGTCGGTCAGCTT
>JAYVWK010000060.1:0-3444 GCA_043786185.1 Burkholderiales bacterium | reverse complement strand
CCCTTGACCCTCGAAGACGTTCTGGAAATCGTGGCTCTCGAGCGGCCGGAAGGGGTGATCGTGCAATTCGGCGGACAGACACCTCTGAAACTGGCGCGTGCGCTGGAAGCCAATGGTGTGCCGATCATCGGCACCACGCCCGAATCGATCGATATCGCCGAGGATCGCGAGCGGTTTCAGAAGCTGTTGCAGGATCTGCAACTCCGGCAACCGCCGAACCGTACCGCGCGCACTGAAGCGGCGGCGCTGGAACTGGCGAAGGAAATCGGCTATCCGCTGGTGGTGCGGCCGAGTTATGTGCTTGGCGGGCGGGCGATGGAGATCGTGCATGAGCAGGGTGACCTCGAGCGCTACATGCGCGAAGCGGTCAAGGTGTCGAATGATTCGCCGGTACTGCTCGACCGTTTCCTGAATGACGCCATCGAGGTCGATGTCGACTGCATCGCTGACGGCCAGCGGGTATTCATCGGCGGCATCATGGAGCACATCGAGGAGGCTGGTGTTCACTCCGGCGACTCCGCCTGTTCACTGCCGCCCTATACTTTGTCCGACGACTTGCAGGACGAATTGCGGTTGCAGACGGCCGCCATGGCACAGGGCTTGAATGTGATCGGCCTGATGAATGTGCAGTTCGCCATCAAGGAGGAAGACGGGCGCTACGTGGTCTACGTGCTGGAAGTCAATCCGCGCGCATCGCGTACTGTGCCCTTTGTTTCCAAGGCGACCGGCTTGCCGCTGGCCAAGATCGCGGCGCGCGTCATGGCCGGCTTAAGCCTTGACCGGCAGGGCATCGGCGACGAAGTGCGGCCGCCTTACTTCTGCGTGAAGGAAGCAGTCTTCCCATTTACCAAATTTCCCGGCGTCGACCCTTTGCTGGGGCCGGAAATGAAATCCACCGGCGAGGTGATGGGCGTAGGCGCCACTTTTGGCGAGGCCTTCATCAAGAGCCAACTGGCGGCCGGGGTTGTGCTGCCCCAGGCCGGCAGCGTTTTCATTTCGGTGCGCGACGCCGACAAGCCCAAGGTGGCCGCAGTGGCGCGTGCGCTCTCGGAACTCGGATTCGGCCTGGTCGCCACACGCGGTACCGCGGCGGTTCTTGAAGCCGATGGCATTCCGGTGCGCATGGTCTACAAGGTCAAGGAAGGGCGGCCGCACATCGTCGACATGATCAAGAACCGGGAAGTCGTCCTGGTGATCAACACCACCGAGGCGCGCAAGAGCGTGATTGCCGATTCGCGCCTGATTCGTGTGTCCGCACTGCAGGCAAGGGTGCCCTACTACACAACGATTTCCGGTGCGCGCGCGGCGGTATCGGGCTTGAAGGCGCCGCGCGAATTGATGCCTTACGACCTGCGCGGCCTGCATGCTCAATTGACGGGGGAAGGCATGCGCCCGCAGTAATCCGGGAGTGGCGTGTATCATTCGCTCCTTTACGGTACGAACCCAGCGGTTCGCGCCAATCGGAATCGAGCTTCACTCTCCCATGCAATCAGTACCCATGACAGTTGTCGGCGCAGGCATGTTGCGCGCCGAGTTGCACCATCTGAAGTCGGTCGAAAGGCCGGCGGTGATCAACGCGATTTCCGAGGCACGCGCCCAGGGCGATTTGTCCGAAAATGCCGACTATGATGCCGCCAAGGAAAAGCAGGGTTTCATCGAAGGGCGCATCGCCGAGGTCGAGGGCAAGCTTTCGTTTGCCCAGATCATCGATCCGAAGCTGCTTTCCTCCGAGGATCGCGTTGTATTCAGCGCCACGGTCGATTTGCTGGACTTAGCCTCGGGCGCCAAGGTGACCTACCAGGTGGTGGGTGACGACGAGGCCGACATCAAGCAAAGCAAAATCTCCATCAGTTCGCCGATCGCCCGTGCACTGATCGGCAAGAGCGAAGGCGACACCGCCGAAGTTTTGGCGCCTGGCGGTTCGCGCGAATACGAAATCGTGGAAATCCGCTTTCTTTGATTGCGGCGTGGTGCCCGCTGAGGCCGGCGGCGCCGAGCGGGTGGCAACCCGAGCTGCCGTTGCCTAGCGGCGAGGGGCTTTAATCATCCGTGAACCGATCTGTTTCTTGGTGCGCCGTGGTCCGGACGGCCGACGCAGTTTAGCGGTACGCTCGGTTTCCGGCGGACGAGGCCTGAAAAATATCAGAAGTTTGCCGATATGCTGGACCGGCGCGGCGTCGAGTTGCAGGCAAATATCATCAACCAAGGCCTTTCTGCGCAGGCGATCATCACCCGCAACGCGCACCTTGATCAGTTCGTGGCTCTTGAGCGCCACCTCGATCTCATGAATGACCGCCGGCGTCAGACCGGCATCGCCGATCATCACCACCGGGTCGAGATGATGGGCGCGTGCCTTGAGGGCCTTGCGGTCGATGGCGGATAGCAGATTCATGCAAAGGCCAATTTTTTGTCGCCGCAAAGCAGCGAAGATGGTGGGCGAGGCTCTAAGTATAACGGCTGCGCCATACGGGACTGGGAACCGATGGAACGCAAGGTAAAGGGGCACGTCAAGCCAAATCGGTCGGTGTCGAGCAATCGATGGATGCACGAACACGTCACCGACCCGTTTGTGCAGCGGGCGAAAAAGCTTGGCTATCGCTCGCGCGCCGCCTTCAAGATCATAGAGATCGACGAGAAGTTCCGTATTTTCAAGCGCGGCCTGACCGTGGTCGATCTCGGTGCCACGCCGGGTGGGTGGTCGCAGATAGCCGGCCCCAAGGTCGGTGTTGGTGCGGCCAAGGGAGCCGGGCGGGTGATCGCCGTCGACATGATCGAGATGCACGGCCTGCTGGGCGTGGAGTTTCTGCAAGTTGATTTCAGCACCGATGAAGGCCAGGCGGCGCTGGTGGCCGCTTTGGGCATAGAGGGCAAGGCAGACCTTGTTTTGTCGGATATGGCCCCCAACATGTCAGGCATCGGCATCTCGGATCAGGCCAAGACCATGGGCTTGTGTGAGTTGGGGCTGGATTTTGCGGGGCGTTTCTTGCGTCCCAATGGTGCATTTGTCGTAAAAACCTTCCAGGGAACCGGATTCACCGGGTTTTTGCGTGAAATGAAGGCAATTTTTGTGGAAGTCAAATCGATCAAGCCAAAGGCCTCGCGCGACCGCAGTGCCGAGGTTTATTTGGTGGGGCGCGGTCTGCGTGGCGCATCTGCGGCACTTGGGTAATGCGTATACAATGTGTCAGTGATATCAGCTTTTTTGTGCCGGTCTGCGAGAGCAGTCGGCGGGCGGCGTTGGCCAAGGAGTTTCGTTGAATAATACGTTTTCCAAGATTGCAGTCTGGCTGGTGATCACGCTGGTGCTGTTCACTGTTTTCAAACAGTTCGGTGGCGCCGCTGGCACGAGCTCGGGGTCGGTCAGTTATTCCGATTTCCTCGATCAGGTCAAGGCTGGCCAGATCAAGAGCGCGGTGATCGATGATCGCAGCATCACCGCGACCA
>JAYVWK010000059.1:0-2895 GCA_043786185.1 Burkholderiales bacterium | reverse complement strand
CAGATGCTGCAGGTGTCGGGGCGCAACGGCAGCGGCAAGTCGACCCTGCTGCGCAGCCTGTGCGGCCTGACGCGGCCGGAGCGTGGCCATGTCTCCTGGCGCGGCTTGTCGATCCGCGCCAATCGCGATGCCTTCAACGCCGAACTTACGTACCTGGGCCACGCAGCCGCGCTCAAGGACGATCTGAGCGCCCACGAAAACCTGCTGGCCGCGCTCGATGTCGCCGGCCGCGCCACCAGCGCTAAGGCCGCTGCCCGCGTGCTCGACGAGCTGGGGCTTGCAGCATGCGCCGCGCTGCCGGCCAGGCTGCTGTCGCAGGGGCAGCGCCGGCGCGTCGCCCTGGCGCGCCTTTGGCTCAGCCCTGGCACCCCCTTGTGGGTGCTGGACGAACCCTTCGTGGCCCTTGATGCGGGTGCTGCCGAGGCCCTGCGCAGGCTCCTGGCCGCGCATCTGGAAAACGCGGGCATCCTGGTGCTCACTACCCATCAGGAGTTCGATGTCGCCCCCGAACGCACGCAGCACCTGCGGCTTGACGCTTAAGGCACAGCGCGATGGGCAGCCTTCTCCTGCGCGTCATGCTGCGCGACTTAGCGCTGGCCTGGCGCCAGCGCGCCGATGTGCTGTCGACTCTGATTTTCTACGTGATGGTAGTGAGCCTGTTTCCGCTGGGTATCGGGCCCGAGCCTGCCACCCTGCGCATCATCGCGCCGGGCGTTTTGTGGGTGGCCGCATTGCTGGCATCGATGTTGTCGCTGGCGCGCCTGTTCGCCGCCGACCATGCCGATGGCACCCTGGAGCAACTGCTGCTGTCGCCGCACCCGCTGACGCTTCTGGTGCTGGCGAAAATCCTTGCCCACTGGATCGCAAGCGGCCTGCCGCTGACGTTGATGGCGCCGCTACTGGGTGTGCAATTCGGCATGCAGGCCGGCGAAATTGGTGTCATGACGCTCAGCCTGGCGCTTGGCACGCCGGTCTTGAGCCTGATCGGCGCGGTCGGCGCAGCGCTTACCGTGGGCCTGCGCAGTGCCGGTGTGCTGGTGTCGCTGCTGGTGATTCCGTTGTGCATTCCGGTGCTGATCTTCGGTGCCGGGGCGGTCGACGCGGATGCCGGTGCCGGCGCGTACTTTTCGCTCCTGGGTGCGCTCTTGGTGCTGGCGTTGGCGGGCGCACCCCTGGCGGCCGCCGCGGCACTGCGCATTTCGCTGGATTGATGATTCAATAGCGCATGAACGCGGAAACCAAATCCCTTGACTACGCGCGCGCCGAGCGAGCAGGCTCGATCTGGTTGCGCTATGCCGCCCCGCTCGCCCTCGACCCGCTGGCCGCGCGCATGATTCCGTGGTTCTTCGCCGCCGCGGCGCTGCTTGGCGTCGCCGGCCTGTATATAGGTTTTTTCTTAGCTCCCACCGACACGCAGCAGAGCGAGGTCTACCGCGTGATCTTCATCCATGTGCCGGCGGCCTGGATGTCGATGCTGATTTATCTGGTGATGGCCATGTGGGCGGCCATCGGCCTGATTTTCAACACCCGCCTGTCCGCCATGATGGCCAGCGCCCTGGCACCGACCGGCGCCATGTTCACCTGCGTCGCCCTGTGGACCGGCGCACTGTGGGGCAAGCCCACCTGGGGTACCTGGTGGGTGTGGGATGCGCGCCTGACCTCGGAGCTGATCCTGCTGTTCTTGTATGTCGGTTTCATCGCACTGCAAGCGGCCATCGAAGACCCGCGCCGTGCCGACCGCGCCGGCGCCCTGCTGGCGATTGTCGGTGTAGTCAACATTCCGATCATTTATTTTTCGGTGCGCTGGTGGAACACGCTGCACCAGGGCGCCTCTGTGAGTTTGACCTCAGCCCCGAAAATGGCGGCTACCATGTTGACCGGCATGCTGGTCATGACCCTGGCGTGCTGGATGTACTCGATCGCCGCTGCGCTATGGCGCCTGCGCTCGATCATCGCAGAACGCGAGGCGGATTCCGCAGTCGAAACGAATTGATGATGCTGGCGCAAAGGGTGGAGCGATGAACTGGGGCAGTGCGGGTGAATTTTTTGCCATGGGCGGCTACGGCCTGTATGTGTGGGGCTCCTACGGGGTGAGCGCACTGGCGGTCGCCGTCGAGCTGCTGGGGCTGGCCGCGCGGCGCAAGCGCGCCCGCCTCCATGCCGAGGCATTGGCATGAAGCCGCGCCACAAGCGCCTGGCGGCCGTGGTGGTGGGTGTGGCGGCGCTTGGCATCGCGACCGCGCTGATCCTCAACGCGTTTCAGAGCAATCTGGTGTTTTTCTATACACCTTCACAAATCGCCGCCAATGAGGCACCGCAGGGCAAGAGCTTTCGGATTGGCGGCATGGTGGAAGACGGCAGCGTCAAGCGCAGTGGGGTGGAAGTGCGTTTCATGGTCACCGACACAGCCAAAACCGTGCCGGTGATCTACAGCGGCATCCTGCCCGACCTGTTTCGCGAGGGCAAAGGCGTGGTGGCCCAAGGGCAGCTCGGACCCGACGGCATTTTTCGCGCGCGCGAAGTGTTGGCCAAACATGACGAAAACTACCTGCCACCCGAAGCCGCGGCGGCACTCAAGCAGGCACATGAAAAAGGCAAGCCCATGGGCCAGATGAAAGGCAGCATTCAATGATTCCGGAAATCGGCAATTTCGCACTGGTGCTGGCCTTGGCCGTTGCGGTCATCCAGGGCGTGGTACCGATGGTCGGCGCCGCCCGTGGCCGGCTTGACTGGATGCTTTTGGCGCGGCCGGCGGCCGAAGCACAGTTCCTGTTCGTGCTGTTCGCCTTTATCTGTCTGTCGTGGTCTTTCGCCAACAACGACTTCTCGGTGATGTATGTGGCGTCGAATTCGAACTCCGCATTGCCGGTGCAGTATCGTCTGGCCGCCGTTTGG
>JAYVWK010000058.1:0-10210 GCA_043786185.1 Burkholderiales bacterium | reverse complement strand
ATGCCACCATATTCGGCCTCCTGGCCTATGCGTTGTTCGGTCCGAGCCGGGTCCTGGTGCTGGGGCCGGATTCTTCGCTGGTCGCCCTCATTCTCGGCGTCGTCCTGCCCTTGTCTGGCGGCGATCCGGCGCGCGCCATGTCGCTGGCGGCGATGATGGCGCTGGTATCCGGAGCGATATGCGTTGTCGCCGGCGGCCTGCGTCTCGGGTTTGTGACCGAGTTGCTTTCCAAGCCGATCCGCTACGGCTACATGAACGGCATCGCGCTGACGGTGATCGTCAGCCAGTTGCCTGCGCTTTTCGGTCTCACGATCGAGTCCGGCGGCATGTTGCGGCAGGCATGGGCGTTTGCCATGGCGCTGCCCGAGGGCAAGACGCATCCCGTGTCGCTGGCGCTGGGCTGTGGCACCTTGCTGGTGGTTTTCGTGCTGGCTCGCTGGAAAGGTGTGCCCGGGGTCCTGATCGCCGTGGCCGGCGCGACGCTTCTCACCGGTGCTCTTGACCCCGCGCTGCGTGGGGGCGTCGATGTGCTGGGGTCACTGCCGCAGGGGCTGCCGGCGATGCGCATGCCTGTGCTTGGCTTGGATGACATCACGCCCGTGCTCCTCGGCGGCCTGGCGGTGGCGCTGGTGTCTTTTGCCGACACGAGTGTTCTCGCGCGCAGCTAAGCGGCGCGCGGCAGTGCCGTGCCGGACCCCAACGCTGAGATGGTGGGATTGGGCGCTGCCAATCTGGCGGCAGGTCTGTTTCAGGGCTTTCCGATCAGTGCGAGCGCATCGCGAACGCCCGTAGCCGAAATGGCGGGCGCGAAGACCCAGTTGACCGGGGTGGTCGGTGCGGCTGCGGTCGGCGTGTTGCTGGTGGCCGCGCCGGACCTGCTTGCCAGCCTGCCGCGCGCCACGCTGGCGGCAGTGGTCATCGCCTCCGCATTCGCATTGATCGAGGTTGCCGACCTGCGCCGCATCTACCGCATCCAGCGCTGGGAGTTCTGGCTCTCGATGGGCTGCTGCGCAGGCGTCGCGGTTCTTGGCGCGATCCCCGGGATTGGCCTGGCGATCATGGTTGCCGTAATCGAGTTTCTGTGGGACGGGTGGCGCCCGCATTCCGCAGTGCTCGGCCGCGTCGATGGCGTCAAGGGTTATCACGACATCGCCCGCTATCCCGAGGCGCGGGTTGTGCCCGGCCTGGTGCTGTTTCGCTGGGACGCGCCATTGTTCTTCGCCAATGCCGAGCTTTTCCACGCGCGCGTGCAGGACGCGGTGGCCGCCTCGCCCACGCCGGTGCGCTGGCTGGTGGTGAGCGCCGAACCGGTAACCAGCGTCGACGTCACGGCCGCCGATGCGCTCGATGAACTCGACCACACCTTGCGCGCAGCAGGTATCGATCTGTGTTTCGCCGAGATGAAGGATCCGGTCAAGGACAAGCTCAAGCGCTTCGGCCTTTTTTCCAGTCTCGGCGAAGAGCGCTTTTTCGCCACCCTGGGCGAGGCGGTAAACCGTTACCTCGATTCAAAGCCGGTCGATTGGGTGGATTGGGAAGACCGCGCGGCCGGGTGAGGCGGGCCGCACGCGCATCCGCGTCATCGACAGTGGCACCGGTCTCTCGGCTGATGCGATCGCTGCACTGTTCACGCCCTTCGTTCGTCTGGGGCGCGAAAACAGCGGCGAGCAGGGCACCGGCATCGGCCTGGTGGTGAGCAAGTGCTTGGCCGAGCTGATGGGCGGCCAAATTGGTGTCGAAAGCACGCCCGGCGCCGGCTGCGTATTCTGGGTGGAACTCAATACCGCGGACAGGTCAGTAGCCGAGCAAAGTCGGCAAGGCCAGGCGCTTGCGGCATTGTGCTGACGCCGCTTGATAGAGCACGCGGCGCGCCGCGGCGCGCCGCAGCGGTGGCCGGGGGAACCCGGGGCTTACGCGATGTTGTTTGGCGATCTGGGATTGCCGGGGTTGATGGCGCGTCACAGCACGTAACGCATGACCGCGAAATAGTGCGTGGCGCTGCCCGCGATGACGAACAGGTGCCAGATGCCATGTGCGTGGGCCATGCGGGTGTCGATCGCATAGAACGCGATGCCCAGCGTGTAGAACAGGCCGCCGGCGACCAGCCAGGCGAAGCCGGCCATGCCGAGGGCGTCGATGAGCGGATCGATCGCGACCACTGCCGCCCAGCCCATCAACACATAGATCACCACCGACCGGATGCGCGCCTCATTGGCGGGCCGCAATTCCTGGAAGATGCCCACCACCACCAGCCCCCATTCCACGCCCAATAGCGACCAGCCCCAGGCGCCGCGCAGGGTCACCAGGCAAAACGGTGTATAGGTGCCAGCGATGAGCAGGTAGATGCTGCAGTGGTCGATCTTTTGCAGCACCGTCTTGGCGCGACCGCCCAGGGCGTGATAGAGGGTCGAGATGCTGTACAGGATCATGAGCGTGGCACCGAAGATCGCCACACCCACCACTTTGCGCGCGTCGCCTGCCAGCGCGGCCAGCACGATCAGCACCACCGTGCCGGCAATCGCCAGCAGGGCGCCGGCCAGGTGGCTCAATGCGTTGAACCTCTCGCCTTGGAAGCGCGTGCCGGCCACCTCAACGGGCTCCTGCATCGGGCTCGCCGCAATGCGTGAGGATGTGCACGCGCGCCGCGTCGCGCAATGCCACCGCGGCCGCGAAGTCATCCCGGGCGGAGTCGGATGGCACTACCGCAGCGCCGATGTTCACCTCGATGGGGCCGCGGCGCAGCAGCCACTGGCCATCGCGCAATACCGAGCGCGCGCCGCGGATGGCCACTGGCAGCACCGCCACCCCGGCCGCGGCTGCCGCCACGAAGGCCCCGAGGCGGAACGGGCCCAAGCCGGCCAAGCGCGTGAAGGTACCCTCGGGGAAAAAGCCTGACGAGACGCCGGCTTTCACGGCTGCACCCAGGCGTCGTGCGTCCTCGATGCTCTGCCGTGCGTCGAAGCGCTCGACGAACTGCGTGCCCAGGCGGCGCAGGTAGATGCGGCTGATCGGATGATCGAGGAACTCGCGCTTGGCCACGAAGGCGAAGTGCATCGGTATGGCCGCGCACAACACCACCGCATCCAGATAGCTGGCATGGTTGGCCACCAGCACGCAGGGTGTGCGCGGCAGGTGTTCCAGCCCGCGCACTGTGAGCCGTATGCCGCACAGCATCAGGAAAGTCCGGGTGGCCACGCGGTTGACCCGCCATGCCAGTGCGGGGCGCGCGGCGGCTGCCGTCGCGAGCCAGGTTAGCGGCGCGATCAGCCCGAACAGCAGGGCCACGTAGAGACCGTAAGTCAAGCGGGTGGCGGCGGCAAGCCGGTGGCGTAGGCGCGGTATCAGCGACCCCGCACCCAGGCGGACCGCCTGCCACCAGGCTGGCAGTGCGCGCGTGCCAATGCGACCGGACGCGTAAAGCTCGCGGCAGGCGGCGCGGCGCATCTTGCCGCTGGAGGTCTTGAGTACCGTGTGCGGCGGCGCCAGCACCACTTCATCGGGGGCTTCGCCCAGCACCGCCAGGGTCACCTCGACAATCCGTGCGCGCAGCGCTTCCTGCCCGGCGGCGGCCGTGGCCTGGGTCAGCCGCGTTTCGGCCAGCACCACCAGGCGCTCGGTGCCGCTGCCGGCATCGGCGTGGCCGAACACCGCCACGCAACCGCGCCGCACGCCGGCGATCGCACCTACGGCGTCTTCGAGTTCATGCGGATAGATGTTGCGACCGGCGCGAATGATGATGTCCTTGACGCGGCCGGTGAGATGCACTTCCCCGTCGGCCAGGTAGGCGCGGTCGCCGCTGTCGAGCCAGTCGCCGTCCATCAGTTGCCGCGTGCCGGCGGGGTTGCGGTAGTAGCCGCCGGTGGCCGACGGGCCCCTGAATTCCAGGCGGCCCTCGATGCGTTCGCCGCTGTCCCGGCCATTGCTGTCGACGATGCGCACCTGATGCCCGGGCATGGCCACGCCGCAGGAGACGAACTGCAGGGCCGTCGCATCATCGCCGGCGGCGGGCACGGCATGGCCGGTGGCGCTGAAGGGCGCGCGGCGCACGCGGTCGATGCGCGGCCCGCGGCCCAGCGGCGGGCACAACAGGCCCACGGTGCATTCGGCCAGGCCGTACACCGGTGTCAGCGCCGCCGGGTTGAAGCCGTAGGGGGCGAAGCGTTCGCCGAAGCGGCGCAGGGTCTCGGGCATCACCGGTTCGGCACCGTTGGCGGCGATGCGCCATGAGGAAAGATCCAGGCCTTCGATCGCTCCATCCTCGATGCGCTTGACGCACAGTTCGTAGGCGAAGTTGGGGGCTGCCGAGATGGTGCCGCGATAGCGGGCGATGGCTTGCAGCCAGCGTTCCGGATGCGCGAGAAAACTAAGCGGCGACATCACCACCAGCGGCGCGGCGAACGTGAGGCTGGAAAGCCACGCGCAGATCAGCCCCATGTCGTGATACAGCGGCAGCCAGCTGACGAAGACGTCGTCGGCGGTGAGGCCGGTCATCTGGCCAATGCCGCGGATGTTGGCCAGCAGGTTGGCGTGCGTGAGCACCACGCCCTTGGGGTCGCCGGTGCTGCCGGAGGTGTACTGGATGAAGGCGATGTCATTGCGGCGCAGCGCCACCGCCTGCGGCGCGCCGCTACAGGCCGTGAGTTCAGGCACGGTCACGACCCGCGTGAGGCCCGCCACACGCGCTTCCAAGAGGCGTGCCACGCCGCGCGCCTCGGGCACGGTGATGAGGAGCGCCGTTTCGGCATTGGAAAGAATGCCGGCATGGCGCCGCACATGCTCCTCGATCTGCGAGGCTCGCGCCGGCGGATAGATCGGCACCGGAATGCCGCCCGCGCGCAGGATGCCGAAATAGGCGTGGAAGTATTCAGGCGAGGTCGGCAGCATGATCGCCACCGTCTGGCGCGGCAGCAGGCCGGCGCGCTGCAAGCCGCTTGCCACGCGCTCGGCCTCGCGCCGCAGTTGCGCATAAGTGATGCGAGTTTCACCGCTGTCGTCTAAGTGGATGATCTGCACGCGGTCGGGATGCGCGCGCACGTGCCAGTCGAGCACATCGACAAGCGTTGCGGCGTCCATCGGTGCCGCCGCTGCCGCTGTGGCCCAGCCGGCGGGCAATTCGGCCTGTTGTGCGGCCTGGGCGATCGCGGGAGCGCCCTCAAGTGCGGCCAGCAGGTCGCGTAGCGTCAATGCCGTACCCATTGCCTGCTCCGGCAGATGTCCGCTGCTGGCGCGTTCGAGGCGTACCGCCAGTTCCACCCGGGAAAGACTGTCGAGTCCCAGGTCGGCATCGAGGCTGCTGTCGAGGGTGAGCGGGCGGCTGAAGCCGACACCGGGGTGCAATTCGGCGAGAAACTGCCGTGTCAGCGTCAACGCATCGGCCACCTGCACGTCAGGTCCGCAGGGGCTGGTGTGGCGCGGCGTCTTTTGCCTGCGAGACTTGAACGATCGCGCGGCCCAGGCTGCGGTAGATTTGGCCCCTGCGAACCAATGGCCACCAGTCGTACAGGAACACCTGCATCGGCCGCCACATCGCGACCCAGCCGCCGATCAGGAGGCTCTCTTTCAAGACCCGCAGGAAGGCGTTGCCCTGATGTGCGGAGAGGACATCCGCAGCCAGCAGGCACGCCGCCAGAAAGACCAGCCCGACCATCAGGCTGGTGCGGCCCTCCAGCAGCAGCACCTTGACGTTGCGCTTGAGCAAGTCGGCCTTGTAGTTGAAGTAATTGTGGATCGCGGCGGCCACCACCGTAGAGGGATCCTCCGGCGTCATAAGCTCGATGTGCACCATGATGCGCAAGCGGCTGTTCCGGGGAAACTCCAGTGCCCAGCTTTCGATGAACTCCTCCGCGTTCGGATCCAGGTCACGGCGATGGAACGGGGTCGGGTCCATCGAATTGAAAAGCTCCGCCAGGCTGCCCACGCGCAGTTCAATTTGATGGATCGGATGACGTTTGCGTTGCATGGCAAATGCCAGTATCGGTTGGTCATGGAAGTCACGTCAACGGGTCACGGTGTTGACCAGTGGCCGCACTTGAAGAGCTTGCGATCCGCGGGCCAGCGCAGGCGCAGGCCGACGCAAGTGGAGCTAGTGTCGGGCATTTCCAGCCTGGCGTGTTGATTCAGCTCAACGCTGAATATGGATGGCGGCGGTGCTCACGCGCTGTGCCTGCTTGCCGCGATCACTTCACGCGGCGACGCCTTTGTCCTTCGATTCGCCATAGGGCGGTGAATAGATCACCAGCACCCTGACCGGCTCCTCGCTGATGCGTGTGAACACGTGCACCATGTCGGCCGGAAAAAAGCAGGTATCGCCGGGACCCAGTTCGCGCACCTGGCCGTCGATTTCGGCGCGCGCGCGACCGGAAAGCATGTAGCACACCTGCTCGATGCCTGGATGCTTGTGGGCCAGAGCGCCACCGCCCGGGCCGCCGAGCGGCCCGCCGACTATGCCCAGCACCACCTCGACATGCTTGGCGCCAACCGTTTCCGGGCCGATCAGGCGGCGGTTCACCGTCTCGTCATGGTTGGCCGGGCTGTAGGGTGTGACTTCCGATTCACTGATGAAGTAGCGTCTGTTCGCCATGGTGTTCTCCTCTGCGCTGTGGAGCCTGATCGCATACGCGGCATGGCCGGTTAGCGTCGCCGCAGCTTACACCCTGGATGCCTCGATTCGAAACCCCGTGCAAGAGCGACTCCGCGTAGGCGACGCGGACCGCGGATTCAGTCTCGGGCGCACCCCGCCTGCACCGATTCCCGATCGCAGCGCGCTCATGGCGTATCAGCGTCGCGAAGACGCGGCGCGACTCGGTGCGGTACACCGCATCGATGCGCTGGGCGACGCCACCTGTGACCGTGCTGCTTGCCGATTGGAGCCCCGCGCTGGGAGCGTTTGCGTCGGAGGCATTTTCCATTTTCGGCGATGCGACTGTCGAACTCGCGCTACGCAGGCCGCTGCTCGGTGGGCGCGATCGGCGCATGATCGAGATCGGGCCGGTGCTGCGGATCGACATGGGTCATCAGGTTGAGCACGCGGTGCCTCTGCATCACCCGCTTGCGCGCCTCAACAGCGATGTCGTGCCCGGCCTCCACCGTGATCGCGGCATCGACCTCGATGTGCGCGTCGACCACGATCATGTCGCCCATCTTGCGCGTACGCAGGTCATGGGCGCCGCGCACTCCGGGGGTTCCGGTAAGGGTGCGGGCGATCGCCTGCACTTCGGCATCATCGACCGCGCGATCCATCAGGTCATGCAGCGCGTCCCAGGCGAAGCTCCAGCCCATGCGGCCGACCATGAAGCCCACGATCAGCGCCGCGATCGGATCCAGCAGTGGATAGCCCAGGAGACTTCCGGCAATGCCAACGCTCACCACCAGGGACGAGGCGGCGTCCGAGCGGGCATGCCACGCGTTGGCTACAAGCATGCTCGACTTCACGCGCTTGGCGACACGCAGCATGTAACGGAACAGCGTTTCCTTGGCAAGCAAGGAGCCAAGCGCGACCCACAGCGCGGCACTGTGCACCGGCTCTACGCGGGTCGGTGTCTCCAGCTTGACCGCGGCCGACCACAACATGCCGATGCCGACCCCCAGCAGCAACAGGCCCAGCGCGAGCGAGGCGGCGGTTTCGAAGCGCTGGTGACCGTAAGGATGATCGGCGTCGGCGCCTTTCCGGCTGTGGTGACCGGCGAACAACACCACGAAATCGGATACCAGGTCGGCCAGCGAGTGGACGCCGTCGGCGATCAGGCTTTGCGAACGGGTGAGCATGCCTGCCGCGATCTGCGTGATTGAGAGGATAAGGTTGACGACAACGCTGGTCCAGGTGCTGCGGGTGGCCGCCGCCGCCCGACGTGCCAGTGCCTCGGGTGTTTCCTCGTCGTCGTCTTTATCGGTGAAATACATTTCGATGGCGGGCACTATTCAAGGGGGCAATGCCGATAGCACGGCTGCCCGAATGGGCGGCATGCTGCCGGTCACGGTTTTTCCGCAGTTGCGCCGATGCGACCGCCTTGTTGCTGGAACGGGTGTTGTTCAAGAATGGCTACAAGGTGTCGACCGCGCACAATCGTGACGAAATCGTCGCCAGCCTGACGCGCGGGCAACTGCCGGACCTGATCCTGCTGGACGTGATGCTGCCCGACACCAATGGATTCGAGGTGTTGATGCGGGTGCGTGCCAACACCCGTCTGAAAAGCACCCGGGTGATGATGTTGACCAGCCTTGGCGCGCCAGGCGACGTCGGTCGCGGTCTTGCCCTGGGGGTCGATGGCTATCTGACCAACCCGGTCAGTCCGGCGGTGTTGGTACAGGCGATACGCGAGTGCATGGGTTGGGAATAAGTGATGCAAGCCTGTTCCTGACGCCGCACTGCCGCTTTCACAGTGGCTTGAAACTTCCATTCCACGATGCAGGCCATCGGTGGTGGCCCGGCGGGTATGAAAAAGCCCCGCTCGCTGGCGGGGCTCTGGTGGCTGCCCAGACCAGGTGAAACCAATCAGGATGCGACCTTGTCGGCCTGATCGGAAAAGTCCTTGATCTGGTCGAAGTTCATGTATTTGTAGATATTTGAGCTGTCCTTGTTGATCACGCCCATGTCGGTCATGTATTCCTCCTTAGTCGGGATGCGCCCGAGTTTGGAGCAGATCGCCGCGAGCTCGGCCGAACCCAGGTAGACATTGGAGTTCTTTCCAAGCCGGTTGGGGAAATTGCGGGTTGAGGTCGAGAACACGGTCGCGCCTTCCTTGACCTGCGCCTGGTTGCCCATGCACAGGCTGCAGCCGGGCATTTCCATGCGTGCGCCGGCCGAGCCCAGCACGCCGTAGTGGCCTTCCTCGGTGAGCTGCTTCTGGTCCATCTTGGTGGGCGGCGCCACCCACAGCTTGACCGGGATGTCGCGCTTGTTTTCGAGCAGCTTGGAGGCGGCGCGGAAGTGGCCGATGTTGGTCATGCAGGAGCCGATGAACACTTCGTCGATCTTGGCGCCGGCCACGTCCGACAGCGTTTTCACGTCGTCCGGGTCGTTGGGGCAGGCGACGATGGGTTCGGTGATCGCGTTCATGTCGATCTCGATGATTTCCGCATACTCGGCATCCGCGTCCGGCGCCAGCAGTTGCGGATTGGCGATCCAGGCTTCCATCGCGGCGATGCGCCGCTTGATGGTGCGCACGTCCGCATAGCCGGTGGCGATCATCCATTTCAGCATGGTGATGTTGCTGGTGATGTATTCGATGATCGGTTCGCGGTCCAGGCGCACGGTACAGCCGCCGGCGGAACGCTCGGCGGTGGCGTCGGCCAGTTCGAAGGCCTGTTCGCATTTGAGCTTGGGCAGGCCTTCGATCTCGACCACGCGGCCCGAGAACACATTCTTCTTGCCCTTTTTCTCCACCGTGAGGAGGCCGCGCTTGATCGCCGCCAGCGGAATCGCGTTCACCAGGTCACGCAAGGTGACGCCTGGTTGCATGCTGCCTTTGAAGCGCACCAATACCGACTCCGGCATGTCCAGGGGCATCACGCCGGTGGCGGCGGCGAATGCCACCAGGCCGGAGCCTGCCGGGAAGGAAATGCCGATCGGGAAACGCGTGTGCGAGTCGCCACCGGTACCGACGGTGTCAGGCAGCAGCATGCGATTGAGCCACGAGTGGATGATGCCGTCGCCCACGCGCAGCGAGATGCCGCCACGGTTGGACATGAATTCGGGCAGCTCGTGGTGGGTCTTGATATCCACCGGCTTCGGATAGGGCGCGGTGTGGCAGAAGGACTGCATCACCAGGTCGGCCGAGAAGCCCAGGCAGGCCAGGTCCTTCAACTCGTCACGGGTCATGGGGCCGGTGGTGTCTTGCGAACCGACCGAGGCCATGCGTGGCTCGCAGTAAGTGCCAGGGCGCATGCCGCGGCCTTCGGGCAGGCCGCAGGCGCGGCCGACGATTTTTTGCGCGAGCGTGAAGCCACGGCCCGTATCCGGCGGTACTTGCGGCAGGCGGAACAGGGTCGAGGGTGGCAGGCCGAGTGCCTCGCGTGCCTTGGCGGTAAGCCCTCGGCCAACGATCAGCGGAATGCGGCCGCCGGCGCGCACCTCGTCGAAAATCACATCGGAGCGCAGCGAGAACTCGGCGACTACCGCGCCGTTCTTGAGCGCCTTTCCTTCATACGGGCGCAATTCAATGGTGTCGCCCATGTCCATTTTCGAGACGTCCAGTTCGATCGGCAGGGCGCC